>NZ_JAFBKA010000018.1:0-137542 GCF_022760795.1 Pseudomonas sp. BP01 | reverse complement strand
GCACCAAGCCCTACAGTGCGCCCCGAAACCCCACCCAACCCGGGAAGCCCGCCATGAGCAAAAAGCCGAAACAGCACGGCCCCAACAAGGCCAAGTCCATCGTCGCCCAACCCCTGTTCCGCTGCCGCCAGGAACAACCGGACAAGGGCAAAGGCAGCTACCGCCGCGAAGCCTTCCAATCGAGAGATTGGGAGGCTTCCTACTTTTTGGCAGCATGAAAGCATCGCAAGCGCAGGCATGATATGGTCGTCACCTGACCTGCAATTCTGGATCTGTGCATGCTCTTCCGTCTTATCCCCCGTTGGGAAACCCGCCAGCTGATCGCGGCCTCCAGCTTCATCTTGCTTGTGGCCTGCGCGGAAAAGCCCACCGCTGCCGACGCACTGCCGCTGGCCCCTGCCCAACCCGCTCCAGTGGTGACTGTGCCCGGCACAACGCCCGACGTCAGCACTGAAATCCAGCCTCTGCAAACCTTCGCCCAGTGGCAGGCAGGCTTCCGCCAGCAAGCCCTGCAAGCCGGTATCTCGCCGAGCACGTTCGACAGTGCCTTCCTCGGCGTCACCCCCGACATGGACGTGATCAAGGCCGACCGCAGCCAGCCAGAGTTCACCCGCCCGGTATGGGAATACCTCGAAGGCGCCCTGTCGCCTCTGCGCGTGCGCAATGGCAAGAAGCTACTGGAGCAGAACGCCGAGTTGCTGACCCGCCTCGAGCAACGCTACGGCGTTGACCGCCAGGTGCTGGTCGCGGTGTGGGGCATGGAAAGCAACTTTGGCCAGTTCCAGGGCAACAAGTCTGTAATTCGTTCGCTGGCTACGCTGGCCTATGAGGGCCGCCGCCCGCAGTTCGCCCAGGACCAGCTCATCGCCGCGCTGCAGATCATCCAGCACGGTGACATCCAGCCCGAGGCCATGCGTGGTTCGTGGGCGGGCGCCATGGGGCAGACCCAGTTCATCCCGACCACCTACAACACCCATGCCGTGGACTTCGACGGTGATGGCCGCCGCGACATCTGGAACAGCACACCGGATGCCTTGGCTTCAACGGCGCACTACCTGCAAAGCTCGGGCTGGAAGCGCGGTCAGCCATGGGGCTTCGAGGTACAAGTGCCGGCTGGTTTCGATTTCTGGCAAGCCGATGGCGCGCTGCGCAAACCGGTGAGCGAGTGGCTGGCCATGGGCGTGACACTGCCGGCAGGCACGCAGTTGCCCGCCAACAGCAACCAGCTGTCTGCCGCCTTGCTGCTGCCGGCTGGCGCGCGCGGGCCAGCGTTCCTGGTACTGGACAACTTCCGCGCCATTCTCAAGTACAACAACTCGTCGTCCTATGCCTTGGCGGTCAGCCTGCTGGGGGATCGCTTCAGCGGTTGGGGCTTTATTGCCGGCAGCTGGCCGAAAGAAGACCTGCCGCTCAGCCGCAGCGAACGCATGGAGCTGCAGAACTTGCTGAACAGCCGTGGGCACGAGGCCGGGAATGCTGATGGCATCATCGGCGCCAATACCCGCAAGGCCATTCGCACTGCCCAGCAAGGGCTGGGGTGGCCAGCAGATGGCTACCCGACCCACAAGCTGCTCGAGAGCCTGCGTCAGCCGTGAGATTGATGGGGGCGCTCCTACAGACGACCGCGTAACTACAATGTATCGCAATCCCCTGTAGGAGCGGCCTTGTGTCGCGATGGGCTGCAACGCAGCCCCGACAATCTCAAGCCTTGAACAGATCCTGCTCCAGCACCAGGCTCTGCCGATCACTGTCCAGCCTTACCCGAGCCCCCAACGGCAAGCACACATTCGGGTCGCAATGCCCACTGCGCCACCCCGCCAGCACCGGCACACCCAAGGGCGCGAAGGTATCCTCCAGCAACGGCGCCAACGCCGCCGTGGTAATCCCGGCAAAGTCCCCCACCAGCACGCCCTTCACCCCCTCCAGCTTGCCCGCCAGGCGCAACTGGGTCAGCAACCGGTCCACCCGGTACAACGGCTCATTGACGTCCTCGATGAACAGGATGCAGCCCTGGGTATCCAGCTCAGCAAGCGTCCCCATGGTCGCGCCCAACATAGACAGGTTACCGCCCAGCAGCGCACCGCTGGCCACACCCGGCAACACACTGCTCAGGGCATAGTCCGCCGGGTGCACGATCGGCTCGCCAGCCCGCACATGCCCACCCAGCTGCGCCAGCAACGACGACTCCGTGGGTGGCAACTTGGCCCCCAGCAGGTCGGCATTGAGCATCCCCCCATGGAAGGTGACCAGCCCGCTATGCCGGTAGATCGCGGTGTGCAGTGCGGTAATGTCGCTGTAGCCGATCAACGGCTTGGGGTTGCGCCGAATCAGCTCGAAATCGAGCTGGTCGAGCAAGCGCATGCTGCCATAGCCGCCGCGCATGCACAGGACGGCGTCGATGGCCGGGTCAGCAAAAGCATCGTGCAGGTCTTGCAGGCGCTGTTGGTCCGGCCCTGCCAGGTAACCTTGCGCCTGCAAGGCACCCGGGAAGATTCGGCAACGGTAGCCGCGCTCAGCAAACCACTGGCTGACTTTGTGCGTATCCAGCCGCGCCGCACCCGCTGGGGCGACAATGGCAAAGCAGGCGTTAGCCGGCAGCGCGGCTGGCAGGCGAGGTTGGAAGGTTTCGGCGCAATTCATCGCGGCTCCTTGCAGCGCGTGTGGCACAAACAAAAATGCCGATGCCGCCTTTCGGCGTGCATCGGCATACGTGGCTCTGCGCGTGGCTCAGAGCTTGATCTTGGCTTCGTGAGCCTGCTGGTCAGCGTGGTACGAAGAACGCACCAGCGGGCCAGAGGCGACGTTCTTGAAGCCCATCTTGTAACCTTCCTCGGCGAACCAGGCGAAGGTGTCCGGGTGAACGAAACGTTGCACCGGCAGGTGGCTACGCGATGGCTGCAAGTACTGGCCGAGGGTGAGCATGTCGATTTCATGCTCACGCATGCGGTGCATCACCTCGATCACTTCTTCGTCAGTCTCGCCCAGGCCGAGCATCAGGCCCGACTTGGTCGGTACGTGCGGCACCATCTGCTTGAACTTCTGCAGCAGGTCCAGCGACCAGTCGTAATCCGAACCCGGACGCGCGGCCTTGTACAGGCGCGGCACGGTCTCGAGGTTGTGGTTGAACACATCTGGTGGCTCTTGCGCAGTGATCGCCAACGCAACGTCCATGCGGCCACGGTAGTCCGGCACCAGGGTTTCCAGCTGCACACCCGGCGACAGCGCGCGAATTTCGCGGATGCAGTCGGCAAAGTGCTGGGCACCGCCGTCACGCAGGTCGTCGCGGTCCACCGAGGTGATCACCACGTACTTCAGGCGCAGGTCGGCAATGGCGACAGCCAGGTTTTTCGGCTCGTCCAGGTCCAGTGGCTTCGGTCGGCCGTGGCCAACGTCGCAGAACGGGCAACGACGGGTGCAGATGTCACCCATGATCATGAAGGTGGCGGTACCACCAGAGAAGCACTCGCCCAGGTTCGGGCAGGAGGCCTCTTCGCACACGCTGTGCAGCTTGTGCTTGCGCAGCAGTTGCTTGATGCGGTCTACCTCGGGCGACACCGGGATACGCACGCGGATCCAGTCAGGCTTTTTCGGCAGCTCGTCGGTAGGGATGATCTTTACCGGGATGCGCGCAACTTTGTCGGCACCACGCAGTTTAACCCCAGCTTCCACCTTCTTCGGCGCTTGGCGCGGGGTGGCATCCTGGGTAGGGATCAGGTTCGGCACGGCTTCTTGCACAGTTGTCATATTCAGTCGATTCCGCCCGTGAGGGTCGTCTGCTCAGCGTAGTCGAGGTGCTTGACCAGCTGTCCGCGCAGCCTTGTCCTGACCTCGTCGAGTTCGATCGGGCCTGCCAGATCGCGCAGCTGGGTCATGGCCAGCCCCGCATAGCCGCAGGGGTTGATTCGGCGGAATGGCGCAAGGTCCATGTCCACGTTCAGGGCAAGGCCGTGGAACGAACGGCCGTTGCGAATTCGCAGGCCGAGGGAGGCGATCTTCGCTCCGTCGACATAGACGCCCGGGGCATCGGGCTTGGCCGATGCCTGCACGTCGTAACTGGCGAGCAGGCCGATCAAGGCCTGTTCGATACGGCTGACCAGCTCGCGTACGCCAAAGCCCAGCCGGCGCACGTCCAGCAGCAGGTAGGCCACCTGCTGACCGGGGCCATGGTAGGTCACCTGGCCACCGCGGTCGGTCTGCACCACCGGGATGTCGCCCGGCACCAGCAGGTGCTCGGCCTTGCCGGCCTGGCCCTGGGTGAAGACTGCGGGGTGCTCGACCAGCCAGATTTCATCCTGGCTGTCCGGGCTGCGCTGCTCGGTAAAGCGACGCATGGCCTCCAGCACCGGTTCATAGGGCTGCAGGCCAAGCTCGCGAAAACCGAGACAGGCGGACATCAGAGCACCATTTTCACGATGCCGGTAGCGCGCAGGGCGCTGTTGATATCGTGCAACTGGTCTTCGCTTTCGGCAACGATGTGCAACTGCACGGTGGTGTACTTGCCTTCCTTGCTCTGGCGTTCAGCCAACGTGGAAAGATCGACCTTGGCGTGCTTGCTGAGGATCTCGATTACCGTGTCCTTGAAGCCGACACCGGTATCACCGATCACCTTGATCGGGTAATCAGCGCAAGGGAATTCGATCTTGTGCGACTTGACGTCTGGTTCGCTCATGGCGGAAACGGCCTCGTAAGCCGTGGCAACAACAACGCCCCCGCGAGCTACGCGGGGGCATGCAGGTCACGTATCAGTTGAACAACCCGAAGAAGAATAGACGGATGCTATCCCACATACGGCGGAAGAAACCACCTTCCTCGACGCCATCGAGGGCGATCAGGTCGGCGCTGTGAACCACTTTCTCGTCCAGTTTGACTTCCACTTTGCCAATCACGTCACCTTTGGCGATTGGCGCGGTGAGCTGCGGGTTCATGGTCATCGAAGCCTGCAGGCGCTTCAATTGGCCTTTAGGCATAGTCATGGTCAGGTCGTCAGCCAGGCCAGCCTTGATCTGGCTGGTGGCGCCCTTCCAGACCGGGGCCTGGGTCAGTTCGGTGCCCTTCTGGTAGAAGGTCTGGGTTTCGAAGAAGCGGAAGCCGTAGGTCAGCAGCTTCTGGGTCTCGGCAGCACGGGACTGCTCGCTGTTGGTGCCGAACACCACGGCGATCAGGCGCTGGCCATCGCGAACGGCCGAAGCCACCATGCAGTAGCCGGCTTCGTCGGTGTGGCCGGTCTTCAGGCCATCGACGGTCTTGTCACGCCACAGCAGCAGGTTGCGGTTAGGCTGCTTGATGTTGTTCCAGAAGAACTCTTTCTGCGAGTAGATGGCGTAGTGGGCCGGGTCGACGGTAATGATCGCACGGGCCAGGGTGGCCATGTCGTGCGCCGACGAGTAGTGCTCCGGGTTCGGCAGGCCAGTCGGGTTCATGAAGTGGCTGTTGGTCATGCCCAGGTCGGCAGCCGTCTTGTTCATCATGTCGGCGAAGGCATCTTCGCTGCCGGCGATGTGCTCGGACAGGGCGACCGAGGCGTCGTTGCCGGACTGGATGATGATGCCGTGCAGCAGGTCGCTGACAGTCACCTGGCTGCCGACCTTGATGAACATGCGCGAACCGCCGGTACGCCAGGCGTTTTCGCTGACGGTAACCGGGTCGTTCTCACCGATCTGGCCGCGGCGGATGTCCAGGGTGGCGATGTAGGCGGTCATCAGCTTGGTCAGGCTGGCTGGCGGCAGACGCTCGTCACCGTTGTTCTCGACCAGCACGTTGCCGCTGGACGCGTCCATGAGTACGTAGGACTTGGCTGCCAGTTGCGGTGGCGCCGGCGTCATCTGCTCTGCCGCGAAGGCGGCAGGCGTGATCATCAGCAGTACAGGCAGGCAAAGTCGTTTGGCAAGGTTGGTGATGTTCATCCGTCTCTCGAAAATCGCTAATGGTCTGAGATGTTCCCTGGGCAAGATCATGTGCCCAGCGCCAGTCAGTCTAGTTTTATGGCCGTTGGCCTGGCCCACGAACGTGCGGCTTTATGTCGCTGCGGGCAAAAGCCGTCATTGTACATGGCCGCGCCCGGCAATTCATGACAAAACCGACAGTTTGGTGTTGCCTTCTTCGCGGGCACGCCCGCTCCCACAGGGTGTCGCATACCCCTGTGGGAGCGGGCGTGCCCGCGAAGAAGGCGACGCGGTCAGTCAGCTGTGACCAGCTTGGCCTGCCCCAAGTTCGCCAGGCGGATGCTGTCTTGTGCTTGCTGGATCTCACCCTGGCTGCCGATCGGCCCCAGGCGCACGCGGTGCAGGGTCTGCTGGTTGCGCACAATCGAGCTGATGAACACCGGTGCACTGACCATGGTGCTGAGCTTGGAGCGCAGCAGTTCGGCGGCGTCCGGGTTGGCGAAGGCGCCCACCTGCAGGAAGCTGCCGCCATTGCCGCCAGGTACGTTGTTGCCACCCACCTGCACCGGCACCACCGG
The DNA here is from genome assembly GCF_022760795.1 of Pseudomonas sp. BP01. Classification (NCBI taxonomy): domain Bacteria; kingdom Pseudomonadati; phylum Pseudomonadota; class Gammaproteobacteria; order Pseudomonadales; family Pseudomonadaceae; genus Pseudomonas; species Pseudomonas sp. BP01. The sequence continues at coordinate 131,082 of NZ_JAFBKA010000018.1, read as the reverse complement.
CGCCGCATGCTGCTGTGCCGGCGGGGTCCATTGCTCGACACGCCCGGTACTGGCCGGGAGCGCCTGGGTCTGGGCCACCTGCGGCTCTTTCAGCACCATCGGCGGCGTCTGGCCACGCTGGGCCCACCACTGCTGCGGGTCGATACCCTCGACGCGCACATGCGCCGTGCCGGTCTCGGCATAGCCGAGCTTTTTCGCCGCCGCGTAGGACAGGTCGATAATGCGGTCCGAATAGAACGGGCCACGGTCATTCACCCGCAGGATCACGCTACGGCCGTTGGCCAGGTTGGTCACCCGCACGTAGGCCGGCAGCGGCAGGGTCTTGTGCGCTGCGCTCATGCCATACAGGTCGTACAACTCGCCGTTGGCGGTGTTCTGGCCGTGGAACTTGGTGCCGTACCACGACGCGGTGCCCTCGGCGCGGTAATTGCGCGAGTCCTGCATCGGGTAATAAGTCTTGCCCAGCACCGTGTACGGGTTGGCCTTGTAGTTGCCGGTGTGCACGGTCGGCGTGGCATCGGGGATCTTGTTCACATCCACATCCCACCACGGCGCGCCGTCCTTGTGGGCACGGTTGATGTCCAGACCCGGCTGGGCACGCACGACGTTGCCACTGCTTTGCTGGGGCGGGCGGCTGGATGAACAGCTGGCCAGCACCACGCCAACGGCGAGGCAGGTCAACAGCTTGAAGGAATTGGCAGAAATGATTGCGCGCATTACTTGACGCCCCGTGCTTGAACCAGCTGTTGCGCAAGCTGATGCACCGCCATGGCATACATCACGCTGCGGTTGTAGCGAGTGATCGCGTAGAAGTTCTTCAGGCCCACCCAGTACTCGGGGCCGTTGTCGCCCTCAAGACGGAAGGCAGTAACCGGCAGATCGTCGCGCAGCGAATCATGTACCGACCAGCCAAGCGCGCGCAACTCCCCTACCGTTTTCACCGGTTCGATGCCGGTGGTCAGGCCTTGCTCGGCAGCTGCACCGTCCACCCAGGCGCGGCTGACCACGCCCCCTCCCGCCACCCAGCCATGGCGCTTGAAGTAGCTGGCAACGCTGCCGATGGCATCGTCCGGGTTGTTCCAGATATTGATGTGGCCATCGCCGTCGAAGTCCACCGCGTAATTGCGAAAACTGCTCGGCATGAACTGCGGCAGGCCCATGGCACCGGCATAGGAGCCTTTGAGCGTGAGCGGGTCGAGCTGTTCATCACGGGCCAGCAGCAGGAATTCGCGCAGTTCCTTGCGGAAGAACTCGGCCCGCGGCGGGTAGTCGAAGCCCAGCGTCGACAGCGCGTCGATCACCCGATAGTTGCCGGTGTTGCGGCCAAAGAACGTTTCCACACCGATGATGGAAACAATGTACTGCGCCGGCACGCCGTATTCCTGCTCGGCACGGGCCAGCACGGCCTCGTGCTGGCGCCAGAAGTCCACACCACGGGCAATGCGCGCGTCGGTGAGGAACATCGGCCGGTAGTCCTTCCACGGCTTGACCTTTTCGGCCGGGCGCGAGATGGCGTCGAGGATCGACTGCTTGCGCTGTACTTCACGGAACACGCCCATCAGCTGCTCAGGGGCAAAACCATAGTCGCGGCTCATTTCGCCAACAAACTCGGCCACCTGCGGTGAGCCCTGGTAATCGCCGGCATGGGCCAGCTGTACAGCGCCGAACAGGCCCACCGCGCCGATCCACGGCGCACAACGGGCAGCCCAGTTACGCACTGCTTGCATGAAATTCTTCACCTTATTCAAACCTGTGCGATCCATTTGCGGTGCGTGTGGATCGACATCAGAACGCCAAACGCTGAAAGCAGCGTCACCAACGATGTTCCGCCATAGCTGATGAAAGGTAGCGGCACGCCCACCACGGGCAGGAGGCCGCTGACCATCCCGATATTGACGAACACGTATACAAAGAAGGTCATGGTCAGGCTGCCCGCGAGCAGCTTGCCAAACAGGGTCTGTGCCTGGGCGGTGATCATCAGGCCACGGCCGATCAGCAGCAGGTAGACAATCAGCAGCAGGCAGATGCCGACCAGGCCGAACTCCTCGCCCAGGACGGCGATGATGAAGTCGGTGTGGCTTTCTGGCAGAAAGTCCAGGTGCGACTGGGTGCCGAGCAGCCAGCCCTTGCCGAACACCCCGCCCGAGCCGATCGCCGCCTTGGACTGGATGATGTTCCAGCCCGTGCCCAGCGGGTCGCTTTCCGGGTCGAGGAAGGTCAGTACCCGCTGCTTCTGGTAGTCGTGCATGACGAAGAACCACATCGCCACGGCCACCGGCACCGCCGCCGCCAGCACACTGAGGATCCAGCGCCAGCGCAGCCCGCCCATGAACAGCACGAAGGCGCCAGAGGCAAGAATCAGCAGCGCCGTGCCCAGGTCCGGCTGGCGCACGATCAGGATGAACGGCACGCCGATCAGCACCAGGCTGATTGCCACGTGCTTCAGATGGGGCGGCAAGGTGCGCTTGGACAGGTACCAGGCGATGGTCGCCGGCATGATGATCTTCATGAATTCCGAGGGCTGGAAGCGGATCACCCCGGGGATGTTGATCCAGCGCGTGGCCCCCATGGCGTTGTGGCCCATCACGTCCACCACCACCAGCAACAGCACCCCGGCCAGGTACGCCAGCGGCACCCAGCGGGCCATGAAGCGCGGTTCCAGCTGGGCGATGACGAACATCGACACCAGGCCGATGCCGAACGAGGTGGCCTGCTTGAGCAGCAGGTCCCAGTTCTTGCCGCTGGCCGAATAAAGGACGAATAGGCTGCCGGCCGCAAGGGTCAGCAGAATGATCAGCAAGGGGCCGTCGACATGGATGCGCTGCAGAAAGCTGGCGCGCCGACGCATCACATCCTCACTGGAGAGCATGCGATCGAAATTGTTCATCACAGGGCCGATTCCTGGGTAACGGTGGCAGGCGCGAACTCGGGCTTGAGCCGGCCATTTTCGTCGAGCAGCCAGGCGTCCATGATCTGGCGTACCACCGGCGCAGCCACGCCCGAGCCGGACTCACCGTTCTCGACCATTACCGATACCACGATTTTCGGGGCTTCGGCCGGGGCAAAGGCGACGAACAGGGCGTGGTCGCGGTGGCGCTCCTGAAGCTTGTTGCGGTCGTACTTCTCGCCCTGCTTGATCGCCACCACCTGGGCGGTACCGCTCTTGCCGGCAATGCGGTACTGGGCACCGGCTGCGGCCTTGCGCGCAGTACCGCGGGCGTTGTGCATCACCTGCTCCATGCCATGGGTGACCTTGGCCCAGTCGGACTTGTCACGCAGCACGATGTTTTCCATGGGGTTTTCGTCCACAGGCTGCTGGCCTTCGATGGTCTTGGCCAGGTGCGGGCGGTTCCACACGCCCTTGTTGGCGATCAGTGCAGTGGCCTGGGCCAGCTGCAGCGGCGTGGCCTGCATGTAGCCCTGGCCAATACCGAGAATCAGGGTTTCGCCAGGGAACCAGGCCTGACGGCGGGTGGCACGCTTCCATTCGCGCGACGGCATCAACCCGGCAGACTCCTCGAACATGTCGAGGGAAACCCGCTGGCCGATGCCGAACTTGTTCATGTAGCTGGACAGCCGGTCGATACCCATCTTGTGCGCAAGGTCGTAGAAGTAGGTGTCGTTGGAACGCATGATCGCGGTATCCAGGTCGACCCAGCCATCGCCGGAGCGGTTCCAGTTACGGTATTTGTGGTCATAGTTGGGCAGCTGGTAGTAGCCCGGGTCGAACACCCGGCTGCTGGCATTGACCGCGCCACTGTCCAGGCCGGCGATGGCCACTGCCGGCTTGATGGTCGAACCGGGCGGGTACAAGCCACGCAGCACGCGGTTGAACAGCGGACGGTCGATCGAGTCGCGCAGTTCGGCGTAGGCCTTGAAGCTGATGCCGGTGACGAACAGGTTGGGGTCGAAGCTTGGCTGGCTGACCATGGCCAGCACCTCGCCAGTACGTGGGTCGAGCGCCACCACTGCGCCACGCCGGCCACCCAGGGCGGCCTCGGCAGCTTCCTGCAGCTTGATGTCCAGGCTCAGCACAATGTCCTTGCCCGGTTTCGGGTCGGTGCGCTTGAGCACCCGCAGCACGCGGCCCCGGGCGTTGGTCTCGACTTCCTCGTAGCCGACCTGGCCGTGCAGGTCGTCTTCGTAGAAGCGCTCGATGCCGGTCTTGCCGATATGGTGGGTGCCGCTGTAGTTCACCGGGTCGAGGGTTTTCAGCTCTTTCTCGTTGATGCGCCCCACATAACCCACCGAGTGGGCGAAATGTGCACCCTGCGGGTAATGCCGCACCAGCTGGGCCACCACTTCCACGCCTGGCAGGCGGAACTGGTTCACCGCCACCCGGGCGATCTGCTCTTCGTTGAGCTCGAACAGGATCGGCACCGGCTCGAACGGCCGACGGCCCTGACGCATACGCTTTTCGAACAGGGCTCGGTCGTCGGCCGTCAGGTCCAGCACTTCGACGATTGTATCCAGCACTTCCTGCCAGTTACCCGCACGTTCGCGGGTCATCGACAGGCTGAAGCTAGGCCGGTTGTCGGCAACGATCACCCCGTTGCGGTCGAAGATCAGCCCGCGGGTCGGCGGGATCGGCTGCACATGCACCCGGTTGTTCTCCGACAGCGTCGAGTGGTAGTCGTACTGGATGATCTGCAGGTAATACAGCCGCGCGATCAGCACGCAAATAAGCAGCATGATCGCCACCGCGCCGACCACGACGCGGTTGCGCACCAGGCGGGCGTCTTTCTCGTGGTCCTTGAGGCGGATCGGCTGCGACATCTGACTGCTTACAGGCTCATTTGTGGTAAGGGTGCCCGGACAACACGGTCCAGGCGCGGTAGATCTGCTCGCCGATGAGTATCCTTACCAACGGGTGCGGCAGGGTCAGCGGCGACAGCGACCAACGTTGCTCGGCGCGCGCGCAAACCTCAGGCGCCAGGCCTTCCGGGCCGCCCACCATCAAATTCACCGTGCGCGCATCCAGGCGCCAGCGGTCCAGCTCGGTCGCCAGCTGCTCGGTACTCCAGGGCTTGCCATGGACCTCGAGGGTGACAATGCGTTCCCCAGGCTGAACCTTGCTCAGCATGGCTTCGCCCTCCTGACGGATCAGGCGGGCGACGTCGGCATTCTTGCCACGGGTGTTCAGCGGGATTTCCACCAGCTCCAGCGACAGCTCGGCGGGCAGGCGCTTGGCATATTCATGCCAACCTTCCTCGACCCACTTCGGCATGCGCGAGCCGACCGCGATCAGGCGCAGACGCACAGCGTCTTATTCCCGGTCTTTGAGCTTGTCGGTGAAGTAGTCGCTGGCGTTTTCCGGACTGTGGTGCTTGGCATCAGCAGCACGGCTTTGCTCGGCACCCACCCACAGACGCTCCAGGTCGTAGAACTGGCGGGCAGCGGCGGTCATCATGTGCACGATAACGTCATTCAGGTCCAGCAGCACCCAGTCGCTGTCACCCTTGCCTTCTTCGCCCAGCGGCTGTGCGCCTTGTTTCTTGACCGCTTCACGGACCTTTTCCAGCATCGCGTTGATCTGGCGGTTGGAGGTACCGGTGGCAATGATCATGTAGTCGGTCAGGCTGTGCTTTTCGCGCACGTCGATGACCTGGATGTCCTGGGCTTTGACGTCTTCCAGAGCGCTAATGGTCAGTTTGACCAGTTCTTCGCCACTGATGCCATTGGTTTTCTGCTTGCTCATATAAAACTCGTTCAACTCGTTGGATGAGGCGCCAGAGGCACCGTCAGTTAGGTGCACGATACAGTTCGTGCGCCTCGATGTAGGCCAGTACGGCGTCCGGCACCAGGAACCTCACCGATTTGCCGCTGGCCAGCAGCTGTCGGATCTGTGTAGCCGACACCGCAAGCGGTGTCTGCCAGACGAACGAAATATTTCCCGCCGGGCCGGACATGGCGGCGGGATCGCTCTCCGAGCGCGCAGCCAGCAGGTTGCGCAGCTCGTCAGGGGGTTCTACGTCGGCATCCGGGCGTTGCAGCACCAGGATGTGACAGTGTTGCAGCAATTCTTCCCAGCGGTGCCAGCCAGGCAGACCACAGAAGGCATCCCAGCCCAGCACCAGGAACAGCTGGTCGTTGCCGCCCAGTTCGGCGCGGATCGATTCCAGGGTGTCGATGGTGTACGACGGTTTGTCACGCTCGAGCTCACGGGCATCGACGCTCAGGCAAGTAACGCCCTGCACCGCTTCGCGGACCATGGCCAGGCGGTCCTGCGCGGCCACCTGCGGGGTGTCGCGGTGCGGCGGCCTGGCGTTGGGCAACAGGCGCAGCTCGTCCAGCCCCATGAACTCGGCCACTTCCAGCGCGCTGCGCAGGTGGCCGATGTGCACAGGGTCGAAGGTGCCACCTAGAATGCCGATGCGCCGGGCTGCCTGGGCCTTGCTCAACTCAGCAGGACCCCTGGCCGCGCAGCTGGCCGTCGCCGATCACCACGTACTTCTCGCAGGTCAGGCCTTCCAGGCCAACGGGGCCACGGGCATGCAGCTTGTCGGTGGAAATACCGATTTCCGCACCCAGGCCGTACTCGAAACCGTCGGCGAAGCAGGTCGGGGTGTTGAGCATGACCGACGCCGAGTCGACCTCGGCCATGAACTGGCGGGCTTCACCCTGGTGTTCGCTGATGATCGAGTCGGTGTGGTGCGAGCCATACTGGTTGATGTGCTCGATGGCCTGCTCCAGGCCTTCGACGACACGGATCGACAGGATCGCGTCCAGGTACTCGGTGTGCCAGTCGTCTTCAGTGGCCGGCTTGGCCTCGATCAGCGCGCGGGTACGCTCGCAACCGCGCAGCTCTACGCCCTTCTCCTGGAAGCGGCGAGCCATTTCCGGCAGGAAGCGCTCGGCCACTTGCTGGTCGACCAGCAGGGTTTCCATGGCGCCACAGATGCCATAACGGTAGGTCTTGGCGTTGAAGGCCACATTCCAGGCCTTGTCCAGGTCGGCATGCTGGCTGACATAGATGTGGCAGATGCCGTCCAGGTGTTTGATGACCGGTACGCGGGCATCGCGGCTGATGCGCTCGATCAGCCCACGGCCGCCTCGCGGCACAATGACGTCGACAAACTGCGGCATGCTGATCAGCGCACCCACGGCTTCGCGGTCGGTGGTCTCGACCACCTGCACCACGGCGGCCGGCAGGCCCGCAGCAGCCAGGCCACGCTGGATGCAGGTGGCAATGGCGCGGTTGGAATGGATAGCTTCGGAGCCGCCACGCAGGATGGTCGCGTTGCCCGACTTCAGGCACAGGCTGGCAGCATCGATGGTCACGTTCGGGCGCGACTCGTAGATGATCCCGATCACCCCCAGCGGTGCGCGCATCTTGCCCACCTGAATACCGGATGGACGGTAGCTCATGTCGCGGATGGCACCGACCGGGTCCGGCAGGCTGGCTACCTGACGCAGGCCGGTGATCATGCCATCGATGCGTGCGGGGGTCAGCGCCAGGCGGTCGAGCAGCGCCGGTTCCAGGCCATTGGCGCGGCCGGCAGCCAGGTCCAGCTCGTTGGCAGCAGTCAGTTCGGCCCGGGCAGCATCCAGCGCATCGGCAGCGGCTTGCAGGGCGCGGTTCTTCTGCGCGGTGCTGGCACGGCCGATCACCCGGGAAGCCTCACGGGCAGCGCGACCCAAGCGGGTCATGTAGTCAAGAACGGACTCAGTCATGGGTTCGGTGTCTTGGCGAAGGGGAAATCGGCTGATTATAACTGCCGCGCAGGTGTACGCCCAGCGGCGGGTGGCGGATGGTAGAAAATGGCTGGGGCAATGTGCAGGAAAGATGTAACCGCACTTATCGAAAATGCCTGTACCTGCTCCGGCCCTTTCGCGGGTGAACCCGCTCCCACAGGGATTCCACAAGGCCTGAGGCTTAGCTAATACCTGTGGGAGCGGGTTCACCCGCGAAGAGGCCCGCACCGCCAACATCACATCCGATTCAGCCAAGATTAAGCCATTCATTGCTATCATCCCCGCCTCTCCAGCCACGAACTGCCCGCATGCCAGCCCTGCCCGACAGCTTTTTCGACCGTGATGCCCAGACCGTGGCCAAGGCCCTGTTGGGCAAGGTAATCCGCCACCGCCACGGCGACCTGTGGCTGGCTGCGCGCATCATCGAGACCGAGGCCTACTACCTCACCGACAAAGGCAGCCACGCCTCGCTCGGTTACACCGAAAAGCGCAAGGCATTGTTCCTCGATGGCGGGCACATCTACATGTACTACGCCCGCGGCGGCGACTCGCTGAACTTCAGCGCCCATGGGCCGGGCAACGCAGTGCTGATCAAGTCTGCCTATCCTTGGCAGGACGCCCTCTCGGGCCCGAACAGCCTGGCGCAGATGCAGCTGAACAACCCCGATGCCAGCGGCAAGCTGCGCCCGGATGAGCGCCTGTGCGCCGGCCAGACCCTGCTGTGCCGGGCCCTGGGCCTGAAAGTGCCCCACTGGGACGCCCAGCGCTTTGACGCCGAGCGGCTGTACGTGGACGATTGCGGCAACACCGTACCAAGGGTGATCCAGACCGCAAGGCTGGGCATCCCGCACGGGCGCGACGAGCACTTGCCCTACCGCTTCGTCGACGCCGAGTACGCTCGTTTCTGCACGCGGAACCCGTTACGTCGCGGCCAAGTCGAAGGCCGTGACTTCTTCATTCTCGAACAAGGAAGCTGAACATGGGCCAATGGCTCGACAGCCTGACCGGCTGGCTCAGCGCCAACCCGCAGTGGCTTGGCCTGGCGATTTTCCTGGTGGCCTGCATTGAGTGCCTGGCCATTGCCGGCATCATCGTACCGGGCACCGTGCTGCTGTTCGCCGTCGCGGTACTGGCCGGCAGTGGTGCCTTCAGCCTGGGCGAAACCCTGCTACTGGGTTTTCTCGGCGGCTTGCTGGGCGACGCGGTGTCGTACACGGTGGGCAAGTACTTCCACCAGAACATTCGCCGCCTTCCGCTGCTGCGCCATCACCCTGAGTGGATCGGCAGCGCCGAAACCTACTTCCAGCGCTACGGCATTGCCAGCCTGCTGGTGGGGCGCTTCATCGGGCCACTGCGGCCCATGCTGCCAATGGTCGCCGGCATGTTCGACATGCCGCTGCCGCGCTTCATCGCCGTCAGCCTGGTGGCCGGCGCCGGCTGGTCGGTCGCCTACCTGCTGCCAGGCTGGGCCACCGGCGCGGCCATGCGCCTGCCGCTGCCGGAAGGCTTCTGGCTGGATGCAGGCATCATCGCCGGCACCTTGGCAGTCATCATCGGCCTTAGCCTGACCACCAGCATTCGTGACCAGCGCCATGGCACGCGACTGATCGCCGGCATGAGCTTCGTGGCCTTGGCCGGGGTATTCCTCGGCTGGCCTTACCTGCACGAATTCGACCAGGGCGTGATGACCCTGGTGCAGGAACATCGCAGCCAGGCCATCGACGGCGCCGTGGTACTGGTGACCCGGCTGGGCGATTTCCGCACGCAACTGTTTCTCGGCGCCCTGCTGACCGGCCTGCTGCTGCTTGCCCGCCAGTGGCGGCATGCGTTTTTTGCCGCTGGCGCGCTGATGGGCACGGCGATCGCCAACGGTACGCTGAAGTGGCTATTCGCCCGGGCACGACCGGAAGTGCTGACCGACCCCCTGACCAGTTACAGCATGCCCAGCGGGCACAGCTCGGCGTCGTTTGCGTTCTTCCTGGTCATGGCAGTGCTGGCTGGCCGCGCACAACCGCCGCGCATGCGCCTGACCTGGGTGATGCTGGGTTGCATTCCGGCGCTGGCAATTGCCCTGTCGCGGGTCTACCTGGGCGCGCACTGGCCGACCGACATCCTCGCCGGGGCTTTGCTGGCGTGCTGTGTATGTGCGCTTAGCCTGACAGTGGTGCAGCGCCAGCAAACACTGCCTGCCCTGCCGCTGCGGGTGTGGTGGCTGGTGTTGCCGGCATGTATCGCGCTGCTGGCGTTCTTTGCCATGCATGCGCTGCCGCAGGCATTGCTCAGATACCAATATTGATATTGCCTGTGCTGGCCCTTTCGCGGGTAAACCCGCTCCCACAGGGGTTTCACCAGCCCTGAGACCTGCGCATTACCTGTGGGAGCGGGTTTACCCGCGAAAGGGCCGACACAGACAACACATCAGTGTCAGGCAAACAGCTCGCCCTGGATCCGCTCCAGCAATTTCTGAATTTCCCCCAATCGCTGCTGCGGCGAGTCGAGGGTCAGCAGGTCCAGCTTGTCTTCTTCCATGAACGGCAGCAGGTACGCCAACTGGTTGGCCAGCGCCTGGCGCCCGTCCACCGGGCGCGGCATGTCCAGCGCCTCGACCATCGGGTGCTCGCCCAGCGCCACCAGCAGCGCCAGCAGGTCATCATCGGCCTCGAGCAGCGGGCTGTCCGCCTGCTCCGGCAACCATTGCACCTGCCCCACCAGCAACTGGTCCTTCTGCACCTCGGTGCTTTCCAGGTTGAAGCGCCGCACACCTTCGACGCGAATGCCCAGCAAGCCATTGTCCTGCTGTACAAAGTCGCGGATCACCGCCTCACAGCCGATCGAGGCGACCATCGGTGGCGCCTTGCCAACCTGCTCGCCCTCCAGGATGCAGACCACCCCAAAGCCTTCGCCCTGCTTCATGCAGCGCCCGATCATGTCCAGGTAGCGCGCCTCGAAAATCTGCAAATCGAGAAAGCAGCCCGGGAACAGCACGGTATTGAGCGGAAACAGCGGTAGTGTCATCACAACTCCTCAAGCCACCAGGCTGACCGCCAGCGGCAGGAACACTGCCGTGGCCACCCCCATCAAGCTCATCGCCAGCGCGGCAAAAGCGCCGCATTCGTCACTTTCCTGCAGGGCGACCGAAGTACCCACCGCATGCGCGGTAACGCCCAGCGACATGCCGCGCGCCTCAGGGCTATGCACGCCGAAGCGGCTCAGAAGTGCCGGGCCGAAGATGGCGCCAATCACCCCGGTGATCAGTACGAACACTGCCGCCAGGGCCGCCACACCGCCAATCTGCTCTGCCACCAGCATGGCGATTGGCGAGGTCACCGACTTGGGTGCCATGGTCATCAGGATCATGTGCTCTGCACCGAACCACCATCCTAGCAATAGGCAGCAGAGCGTGGCGAACAGCCCCCCGATTACCAGCGTAGTAAATGTGGGCCAGAACAGCTGCCGGATACGCCGCAGGTTGAGATAGAGCGGCACGGCCAACGCCACGGTGGCAGGGCCCAGCAGGATATTCATGATTTCGGTGCTCTTGCGGTACTCGCTGTATTCGATGCCGCACAGCAGCAGCACGCCGATTACCAGCAACATCGACACCAATACCGGCTGCAGGAAGATCCAGCGGGTTTTCTCGTAGGCCGCCAGCACCACCTGGTAGGCACCTAGCGTGATACCGATGCCGAACAAAGGATGGTGCACCACTGCATCCAGCGCGCCTTGCCAGTCGAGCATCATGGCTGCTCCTCACGCTTGCACTGGCGGTGCATGAGCTTTTGCATCAGCACACCGACAAACACCAGCGTCACCAGGCAGGAAATCAGCAGGGCGCCGGCAATCGCCCAGAAGTCGGCGGCGATGTCCTTGGCATATACCATCACCCCCACCGCTGGCGGTACCAGCAACAGCGGCAGGTAGCGCAGCAGGCTGCTGGCCGCCTCGTTCAGCGGCTTGCCCACCTCACCGCGAGCCATGAGGAAGCACAACAGCAGCAGCAGGCCGATGATCGGCCCCGGCAGAAACGGCAAAAACAGGTGATTGATCGCCGTCCCAAACAGCTGGAACAGCACCAGCCAGGTCAAACCACGCAACAGCATAAGCATCTCCCTCGGGCATGGCCGCCATTATAAGCACGCACGGCTATATACCGATAATCGCCGAAAAGCAGACAACTTGACTGAAACGGTTAGCCGTGCTGATCTTGCACTTTCGTACCAACTGACAACCTGGAGAGTCCCCGATGCCCTATGTACCGGTTACAGAGCTTTCGCAGTATGTTGGTAAGGAACTTGGCCGCTCCGCCTGGCTGAAAATCGACCAGCAGCGCATCAACCTGTTCGCCGAGGCGACGGGCGATTTCCAGTTCATTCATGTCGACCCTGAAAAGGCGGCGAAAACCCCGTTTGGCGGCACCATCGCCCACGGTTTCCTGACATTGTCACTGATCCCCAAGCTGATCGAGGACATCCTGGTCCTGCCACAAGGGCTGAAGATGGTGGTGAACTATGGGCTGGACAGCGTACGGTTCATCCAGCCGGTCAAGGTCAACAGCCAGGTTCGGCTGAAAGTGGACCTGGCCGAAGTGGTGGAGAAGAAGCCGGGGCAGTGGTTGCTCAAGGCGATTGCCACGCTGGAAATCGAGGGTGAAGAGAAGCCTGCTTATATAGCTGAGTCGCTCTCGCTCTGTTTCGTCTGACACACCACGATCTCTGCGGGAGCGGCCTTGCGTCGCGAAAGGGCCGCTAAGCGGCCCCAGCAATCTTGGCATGATGCCGAGATCCTGGGGCTGCTCTGCAGCCCAATCGCGACACAAGGCCGTTCCCACAAGGTCTGCGCCCGGCCTTCTCTACAAACACCCCGCACTCGCGTAAACTGCCAGCCTTCGCGCAGCCTAGGGCTGCCCCTGTCGTTTAGCAAAGGTGCCCGCCATGCCCTGGCTGCAAGTACGCCTGGCCATCAGCCCGGAACAAGCCGAAACCTACGAAGATGCCCTGCTCGAAGTAGGCGCCGTCTCGGTCACGTTCATGGACGCCGAAGATCAGCCGATCTTCGAGCCTGACCTCAACACCACCCCGCTGTGGTCGCACACCCACCTGCTGGCGCTGTTCGAGGCCGATGCCGAGCCCGATCAGGTGTTTGCCCACCTGCGCCTGCTGACCGGCGCCGAACTGCCACAGCACCAGGCCGAGGTGATCGAGGACCAGGACTGGGAGCGCAGCTGGATGGACAACTTCCAGCCCATGCGTTTTGGCCGCCGCCTGTGGATCGTGCCCAGCTGGCACGACGCCCCGGAAAAGGACGCGGTCAACCTGCTGCTGGACCCGGGCCTTGCTTTCGGCACCGGCACCCACCCCACCACTGCCCTGTGCCTGGAATGGCTCGATGGCCAGCAGCTCGAAGGCACCCAGGTGCTGGATTTCGGCTGCGGCTCGGGCATCCTGGCCATCGCCTCGCTGCTGCTGGGCGCCCGTGAAGCGGTGGGTACCGACATCGACGTGCAGGCCATCGAGGCCTCGCGGGACAATGCCCAGCGCAACGGCATCGCCGATGAAAAGCTGGCGCTGTACCTGCCCGAGCACATGCCTGCCATGCAGGCAGACGTGCTGGTCGCCAACATCCTCGCCGGCCCGCTGGTGTCGCTGGCGCCGCAGTTGTCCGGCCTGGTCCGCCCTGGTGGCCTGCTGGCACTGTCCGGCATTCTGGCCGAACAGGGTGAGGATGTGGCTGCGGCGTACGCTGCCGACTTCGAGCTGGACCCGATCGTCATTCGCGATGGCTGGGTGCGCATCAGTGGTCGTCGCCGCTAAGCGGGCCTAGAATATCCCTCTGCACAGCTCCCGGATTGCCGCATGACCGACAGTTTCGTCACACAGTGCCCGCATTGCCAGACCAGCTTTCGCGTCACTCACCACCAGTTGAGCGTGGCCCGCGGCGTGGTGCGCTGCGGCCATTGCCTTCAGGTGTTCAATGCCGCCAAGCAACTGCTGGAGCAAAACCGTGCCGGCGCACCTGAGGTGCCGGTGCCGGTGCCTGTGCCTGTGCCAGCTGCGCCTGCCGAGCCTGTAGCAGAGCCGGCGATGACGCCCGAGCCGGTCACCCACGAGCGCAGCATCACCCCTGACGAGGATTGGGCGCTGACCGCCCAGGCGCTGGACGCACTTGACCTTGACCAGGAACTGGCACGCCTGGAGCGACGCGGCCAACCGGCCCCGACACGCCCCGCCAACCTGGATGATGGGCTGCAGGCGCGGAGAGACGAACTGCACCCGGACGAACATGCGGACGACCTGTTCGGCAACGCCACCGATGAGCCCTTCGAGCCCCAAACGCCGGCAGAGCCCACCCCTGTGCTGCTGGAGCCGCAGCCCCTGGAGCTGGAGCTGGACCCTGCACCCGGCGAGCGCACCGAGCCGACCCTGGGCCGTAACCTTGACCTGGACATCGATGACGAGCCGCCCGTACACCGCGCAGCCGAAGCCGATGACCAGCCCGCATTCAGCGAACCGCTGCACGCCAGCGATGACGAAAACCCGGAAAAAGGCCTGAGCGCCCGCGACGATGAACCGCTGGCGCTGCACCTGTCGGCGCGCGACGACGACCCCATCGAGCCAATGCCGGGTGAACGCCTGGAGCCAGGCCTTGCCAGCAAGCCCGGGCGCCCGGTGCGCAAGGAGCCGCTGGTCGATGTGGTGGACGACCCGCTGCAACTGGGCTGGGAAAAACCTGCGCCCAACTGGGGCAAGCGCCTGCTATGGGGCTTCGTGACCCTGCTGGCCGCTGGCCTGCTGGCGTTCCAGTATGTGTGGTTCCACTTCGACGAGATGGCCCGCCAGGACCAGTACCGGCCGATCTTCCAGCAAATTTGCCCGATGGTCGGGTGCCAGGTGCCGACCCGCGTCGATATCGCAAGAATCAAGAGCAGCAACCTGGTGGTGCGCAGCCATCCGGACTTCAAAGGCGCCCTGATCGTCGATGCGATCATCTACAACCGTGCACCGTTCGCCCAACCGTTCCCGCTGCTGGAACTGCGTTTTGCCGACCTCAATGGCCAGCTGATCGCCAGCCGGCGCTTCAAGCCCAGCGAGTACCTGTCCGGTGAGTTGGCCGGGCGTGGCGACATGCCAAGCCAGACGCCGATCCATATCGCCCTGGACATCCTCGACCCGGGGCCAAAGGCCGTGAACTACAGCCTCAGCTTCCGTTCGCCGGAATAGTCAGCTCAGCCCGTGCCATGCACCGCGGCGCCTGCTTCGCGGGCGCGCCCGCTCCCACAGGGGTCCGCGCGATAACCGGGTCCTGGCTCATACCAAAAGTCATAAGCCGACAACTGTTCAGATTTTATCCAAATCCATCTTTATCCGGTCACCGAGAGCGGGTATCATGCCCACCCTTTTTCGAACTCCAAGATCCGGCCCCACAACAGGGATCACCTATGTCGGCGGTACGCATCGGCCCATACACACTACGTAACAACCTGATCCTCGCCCCCATGGCCGGGGTCACGGACCAACCTTTCCGTACACTTTGCAAGCGCCTGGGTGCGGGCATGGTGGTCTCGGAAATGGTCTCCAGCGACATGAGCCTGTGGAACAGCCGCAAGTCGAGCCTGCGCCGCATCCATGAAGGTGATCCCGAGCCACGCTCGGTGCAGATCGCCGGTGGTGATGCGCAGATGATGGCTGCGGCAGCAAAGGCCAATGTCGAAGCGGGTGCCCAGATCATCGACATCAACATGGGCTGCCCGGCTAAAAAAGTCTGCAACAAAGCTGCAGGCTCTGCTTTATTGAGAGATGAAGCCTTGGTCAGCGAGATCCTCCACGCCGTGGTCGGCGCTGTGGACGTCCCGGTGACCCTGAAGATCCGCACCGGTTGGGACCGGGCAAACAAGAACGGCCTGAACGTGGCGAAGATCGCCGAACAGGCCGGCATCCAGGCGCTGGCGGTACATGGCCGTACACGCGCCGATCTGTACACCGGCGAAGCCGAGTACGACACCATCGCCGGCATCAAGCAAGCGGTGTCGATCCCGGTCTTTGCCAATGGCGATATCACTTCGCCAGAAAAGGCCCGGGCGGTGCTGGATGCCACCGGGGTGGACGGCTTGTTGATCGGCCGGGCCGCCCAAGGGCGGCCATGGATCTTTCGCGAGATCGAGCATTACCTGCGCACTGGCGAATACCTGCCAGCGCCGCAACTGGACGAAGTGGAACGCATCCTGCTGGAGCACCTGGCCGCGTTGCATGCCTTTTATGGCGATGTGATGGGCGTACGTATCGCCCGCAAGCACGTTGGCTGGTACCTGGCAACACGACCCGGCGGCAAGGAGTTTCGCTCCCGGTTCAACGCTTTGGAAGACACACAAGCGCAGTGCGCCAACGTTCGCGCGTTTTTCAGTGAACGTCGACAGAGCCTTGAGACAGAGGACGGACAAGGGGTGGCCGCATGACGATGATGACCGAGAATTTTGTGAGTGGAACAACGCCCGTGAGCGACAACGCCAACCTGAAACAGCACCTCAACACGCCGAGCGAAGAGGGCCAGACCCTTCGCGACAGCGTCGAGAAGGCGCTGCACAACTACTTCGCCCACCTGGAAGGCGCGACCGTCACGGACGTGTACAACCTGGTGCTCTCCGAAGTGGAGGCGCCCCTGCTCGAAAGCGTGATGAACTACGTGAAGGGCAACCAGACCAAGGCCAGCGAGATGCTCGGGCTGAACCGAGGCACCCTGCGCAAGAAGCTCAAGCAGTACGACTTGCTGTAAGCCAGAATCCCAACCAGAAAAGGCGGCTCCCTGAACAGAGGCGCCTTTTTTGCAGACTCCACCGCGTTATTGGAACCCGAAATGACCGACCAGACTACCCGCCTGCCAGTCCGCCGCGCCCTGATCAGCGTCTCCGACAAGACCGGTATCCTCGAATTCGCCCGTGAGCTGCAGCAGCTCGGTGTCGAGATCCTGTCCACCGGCGGCACCTACAAGCTGCTCAAGGACAACGGCGTGAACGCGGTGGAAGTGGCCGACTACACCGGCTTCGCCGAAATGATGGATGGCCGGGTCAAGACCCTGCACCCGAAAATCCACGGTGGCATCCTCGGCCGTCGCGGCACCGATGACGCCATCATGAACGAGCACGGCATCAAGCCGATCGACCTGGTTGCGGTCAACCTGTACCCGTTCGAAGCCACCATTTCCAAGCCTGGCTGTGACCTGCCGACCGCCATCGAGAACATCGACATCGGCGGCCCGACCATGGTCCGTTCGGCAGCCAAGAACCACAAAGACGTCGCCATCGTGGTCAACGCCGGCGACTACGCCGGCATCGTCGAAGGCCTCAAGGCCGGCGGCCTGACCTACGCCCAGCGCTTCGACCTGATGCTCAAGGCGTTCGAGCACACCGCCGCCTACGACGGCATGATCGCCAACTACATGGGCACCATCGACCAGGCCAAGGACACCCTTTCGACTTCCGCGCGCAGCGAATTCCCGCGCACCTTCAACAGCCAGTTCGTCAAGGCCCAGGAAATGCGCTACGGCGAGAACCCGCACCAGAGCGCGGCGTTCTACGTAGAAGCCAAAAAAGGCGAAGCCAGCATTTCCACCGCCATCCAGCTGCAGGGCAAGGAGCTGTCGTTCAACAACGTGGCCGACACCGACGCCGCGCTGGAGTGCGTGAAGAGCTTCGTCAAGCCGGCCTGTGTCATCGTCAAGCACGCCAACCCGTGCGGCGTGGCTGTTGTGCCTGAAGACGAAGGCGGCATCCGCAAGGCCTACGACCTGGCCTACGCCACCGACACCGAGTCGGCCTTCGGCGGCATCATTGCCTTCAACCGCGAACTGGACGGCGAAACTGCCAAGGCCATCGTCGAGCGCCAGTTCGTCGAAGTGATCATCGCGCCAAAAATTTCCCAGGCTGCCCGCGACGTGGTGGCTGCCAAGCAGAACGTACGCTTGCTGGAATGCGGCGAGTGGCCAGCCGACCGCGCTGCCGGCTGGGACTTCAAGCGGGTCAACGGTGGCCTGCTGGTACAAAGCCGCGATATCGGCATGATCACTGCTGATGACCTGAAGATCGTCACCAAACGTGCCCCGACCGAGCAAGAAATCCACGACCTGGTGTTTGCCTGGAAAGTGGCCAAGTTCGTCAAGTCCAACGCCATTGTCTACGCCAAGCAGCGCCAGACCATCGGCGTGGGTGCAGGCCAGATGAGCCGCGTCAACTCCGCCCGTATTGCTGCAATCAAGGCCGAGCATGCTGGCCTGCAGGTGCAGGGCGCAGTCATGGCATCGGATGCGTTCTTCCCGTTCCGTGATGGCATCGACAATGCGGCTAAAGTGGGTATCAGCGCCGTGATCCAGCCGGGTGGCTCGATGCGTGATGCCGAAGTCATTGCCGCTGCCGATGAGGCAGGTATCGCGATGGTATTCACCGGTATGCGCCACTTCCGCCACTGATTTACGGCAATCGGCCGCACTGAAGCAGGCATCTGCTGCGTTGGGGCCGGTTCCGCTGATGCTCATTGCCAGAAGGCAATTCCGCTCATCGGAACCGGCCCCGCCTTGCATCTACCTGCTTCATTGCGACCTCGTACAGCGTGAGGCTTCGCCTTGCGCCCGAAAGAATTCGAGGTTTTGACATGAAAGTTTTGATCATCGGCAGCGGCGGCCGTGAGCACGCCCTGGCCTGGAAAGTTGCCCAGGACCCACGCGTCGAGAAAGTCTTCGTTGCCCCAGGCAACGCGGGTACCGCCATTGAAGCCAAGTGCGAGAACGTCGCCATCGACGTGTGCGCCCTGGAACAACTGGCCGACTTCGCCGAGAAAAACGTCGACCTGACCATCGTCGGCCCGGAAGCACCGCTGGTCATCGGTGTGGTCGACCTGTTCCGCAGCCGTGGCCTGGACTGCTTCGGCCCAACCAAAGGTGCCGCCCAGCTGGAAGGCTCCAAGGCCTTTACCAAGGACTTCCTGGCGCGTCACAAGATCCCGACCGCCGACTACCAGAACTTCACCGA
This sequence comes from Pseudomonas sp. BP01, assembly GCF_022760795.1. Lineage (NCBI taxonomy): Bacteria > Pseudomonadati > Pseudomonadota > Gammaproteobacteria > Pseudomonadales > Pseudomonadaceae > Pseudomonas > Pseudomonas sp. BP01. The sequence goes on along the minus strand of NZ_JAFBKA010000018.1, from coordinate 112,373 downwards.
AATCGAGCCGGCCCTGGCCTACCTGCAAGAAAAAGGTGCGCCGATCGTGATCAAGGCCGACGGCCTGGCTGCGGGCAAAGGCGTGATCGTCGCCATGACCCTCGAAGAAGCCGAAGCCGCCGTGCGTGACATGCTGGCCGGCAACGCCTTCGGTGAAGCGGGTTCGCGCGTGGTCATCGAAGAGTTCCTCGACGGCGAAGAAGCCAGCTTCATCGTCATGGTCGACGGCCACAACGTGCTGCCCATGGCCACCAGCCAGGACCACAAGCGCGTCGGCGACCAGGACACCGGCCCGAACACCGGCGGCATGGGTGCCTACTCCCCTGCCCCGGTGGTCACTGCCGACGTGCATCAACGCGTGATGGACCAGGTTATCTGGCCAACCGTGCGCGGCATGGCCGAGGAAGGCAACGTGTATACCGGCTTCCTCTACGCAGGCCTGATGATCGACAAGGCGGGCAACCCCAAAGTCATCGAGTTCAACTGCCGCTTCGGCGACCCTGAGACCCAGCCCGTCATGCTGCGACTGGAGTCGAGCCTGGTGCTGTTGATCGAAGCCGCCTTCGCCAAGGCGCTGGACAAGGTCGAAGCGCAATGGGACCCGCGCCCGAGCCTGGGCGTTGTGCTGGCGGCTGGCGGTTACCCGGGCGACTACGCCAAGGGCGACGTGATCAGCGGCCTGGACGCAGCAGCCAAGATCGAAGGCAAGGTGTTCCATGCCGGTACTTCGCTCAAGGACGGCCAAGTGGCCACCAACGGCGGGCGCGTGCTGTGCGCCACGGCAATGGGCAGCACGGTTGCCGATGCGCAGCAGCAGGCTTACCGCCTGGCCAAGGAAGTGAGCTGGAACGGCAGTTTCTACCGCACTGACATCGGCTACCGGGCCATTGCCCGCGAGCGCGGTGAGCACCAGCAGTAAGCATTACCGGAACGCCGTGCCGCCCAGGGCTGTCAACCGCCCGGCGCACGGCATCCGGCTCGTCGACAAGGCCCGGCACGGGCCTTGCCTTCGACTTGGCGCGCCGCGCATAGTTAGTACCCGGCACATCGGCTAAGAAGGGATCTCGTAGTGCGTCGGCTTCGGATTGCCTCAGCTCTGATCGTCACCTTGCTGACCCTGCTCTGCATGTTCCCGGCTGCAGCCGAACATGACGCAGGCTGGACCGTTCTGCTCGACGAACAGGCTAACCTGCAACTGAGCGATGTACGCTCCGAGCGCTACCGCAACCAGTTCAGCCCACTGGTGCTTGCCGAACTGGATGCCGCGCCGCCGGAACAGGCCTTGTGGCTGCACTACCGCCTGGAACCAGGCGACCAGGAGCAACTGCTACGGGTATTCGCCCCCGACCTTTCTGGCCTTGACCTGTACGCCCTCGAAGGCGATCAACTTCTGCGTCAGCTGCACCACGGGCGCCAGGCCGGCAATGCCAGCCCGACCCTGCGTGGCAGCGACCATGTACTGCCCCTGCCCAACAGCCGGCAACCGCTGGACATCTACCTGCGCCTGGTCTCCGAGCACCAGTTGCGCCCAGCCATCAGCCTGGAACCTGCGGCCGTAGCCGCCTCGGACCAGAGCCAGCCACTGCTGTTCGGCATGCTGTTCGGCGGCCTGGTCATGTTGATCCTGCACAACCTGATCCGCTTCCTCTACAGCCGCTCCACCACCACCCTGATCCTGGCGCTGTACCACGGCCTGATGCTGCTCAGCGGCCTGATCCTGCTGAACCTCAGTGGCCCCTGGTGGCACGTGTGGCACAACGCGCAAACCCCGGCCGCCTACCTCACGCTGGTACTGGCCGGCCTGGCGGGGCTGTATTTCACCCAGCACTTCTTCACCCCGTGCAACGCCCCGCGGATCAACCGCCTGCTGCAGGGCGAAATGCTGGTGGTCGGGCTCAGCGGGCTGGTGCTGTTGTTTGTCGACACCCTGCCGCTCAACCTGATGACCTACGCCCTGATGGCCCTGGGCAGCGTGAGCATGCTGCTGGTCAGCAGCTACCACTGGTACCGGGGCTACGCGCCCGGCCGCTTGTTCAGCCTGGCCATGGTGGTGTTCAACCTGGGGGGGCTGGTGCTGCTGCCGGCACTGCTAGGCCTGACCCGCACCTCGACGCCTTGGCTACTGTGCATCCTGCTGGGGCTGGCCGTGGCCAGCGGCCTGCTGCTCAACCTGGCAGTCAGCGAGCGCCTGCGCCGCATGAGCGAGGAGCGCTTCAGCGCCAGCCGCGCCCTGGCCGCCAGCGATGCCGAAATAAACGCCAAGGCCGAGTTCCTGGCCAAGATCAGCCACGAAATCCGCACCCCTATGAACGGTGTGCTGGGCATGACTGAATTGCTGTTGGGCACACCGCTGTCAGTCAAACAGCGTGACTACGTGCAGACCATCCACAGCGCCGGCAACGAGCTGCTGACGCTGATCAACGAAATTCTCGACATTTCCAAGCTGGAATCCCGGCAGATCGAACTGGATGACGTGCAGTTCGACCTCAATGCGCTGATCGAGGATTGCCTGAACATCTTCCGCGCCAAGGCCGAGCAGCAGAACATCGAGCTGATCAGCTTTACCCAGCCGCAAGTCCCGCGGGTGATCAGTGGCGACCCGACGCGTCTGCGTCAGGCCTTGTCGAGCCTGCTGGAAAACGCCCTGAAAAACACCGACCACGGCGAGATCCTGCTGGTGGTGGCGCTGGACCAACGGGGTGAGGTACCGCGCCTGCGCATCGCCGTGCAGGACAGCGGCGAGCCGTTGGCCGCCGCAGACCGTGAAGCCTTGTTGCAGGCCGAGTTGCACAGCCACCACTTCTTGTCCAGCAACAAGCTGGGCGGCCACCTGGGGCTGGTCATCGCCAAGCAGCTGATCGGCCTGATGCAGGGCGAGTTCGGCATAAAAAGCAGCACCGGCATGGGCAACACCCTGTGGCTGACCCTGCCGCTGGACCCTTCTCGCCTGGAACAGCCACCGACCGACCTCGACAGCCCGCTGCGCGATGCCCGCGTGCTGGTAGTGGACGACAATGACACCTGCCGCAAGGTGCTGGTGCAACAGTGCAGCGCCTGGGGCATGAACGTCAGCGCGGTGCCATCAGGCAAGGAGGCCCTGGCGCTTCTGCGCACCAAAGCACACCTGCGCGACTACTTCGACGCCGTGCTGCTGGACCAGAACATGCCCGGCATGACCGGCATGCAGCTGGCCGCCAAGATCAAGGAAGACCCGAGCCTGAACCACGACATCCTGGTGGTGATGCTCACCGGCATCAGCAATGCGCCGAGCAAGGTCATCGCACGCAACGCCGGGGTGAAACGGATACTTGCCAAGCCGGTGGCCGGCTACACGCTGAAAACCACCCTGGCCGAAGAACTGGCCCAGCGCGGCCGCGATCAGGCAGTGCCGGCCAGCCTGCCCGGTGTCCCGCAGGCGCTGGACCTGCCCGGCGACTTCCGCGTGCTGGTTGCCGAGGACAACAGCATTTCGACCAAGGTGATACGCGGCATGCTTGGCAAGCTAAACCTTGAGCCCGACACCGCGTGCAATGGCGAGGAGGCCCTGCAGGCGATGAAAAACCAGCGCTATGACCTGGTGCTGATGGACTGCGAAATGCCGGTTCTGGACGGTTTCTCGGCCACCCAGCAGCTGCGTGCGTGGGAAACCGCGAACCAGCGCCAGCGCACACCGGTGGTGGCGCTGACTGCGCACATTCTTACAGAACACAAGGAACGCGCCCGGCTGGCGGGCATGGACGGGCACATGGCCAAGCCGGTCGAGCTGTCGCAGTTGCGCGAACTGATCCAGTACTGGGCCAATCACCGGGAAGCCAAGGCGGACCCGGCGCATACTTCCTGATCTGTAGTGCTTGTACTGGCCTCATCGCCGGCAAGCCAGCTCCCACCTCGATCGCATCGTTCTCAAGCCATGCGCAGTACCTGTGGGAGCTGGCTTGCCGGCGATGAGGCCAGTGAAGACAACCACAATGCTGCTGATACACTTCCCGTCACCTTCCCTGCAAGGGGCTACCCCATGCTCCATGAGTTGTTTAGCGTCTACCTGAAAATGCTCGTGCTCTACAGCCCGTTCTTCGTGCTGTCGTGCTTCATCAGCCTGACCCGCGGTCACTCCAGCAAGGAGCGCAAGCAACTGGCCTGGAAGGTCGCCTTCGCAGCCCTGGTCGCCAGCGTGCTGCTGTACCTGTTCGGTCGGGTGATCTTCGGCATTTTCGGCATCACCGCCGACGCCTTCCGCATCGGTGCCGGCAGCGTGCTGTTCATTTCGGCATTGGGCATGGCCCAGGGCAAGCCGGCGGTACAGGCCGATAACGTGCAGCAGGATGTAACCATCGTGCCGCTGACCATTCCGCTGACGGTTGGCCCCGGTACCATCGGTGCATTGTTGGTGATGGGTGTAAGCCAGCCGCACTGGGACGACAAACTGCTGGCCATCATCAGTATCGCGCTGGCCAGCTTCACCGTCGGCCTGGTGCTTTACCTGTCGCACGGTATCGAGCGGATCCTGGGCGACCAGGGCCTGCAGATCGTCAGCCGTCTGATGGGGCTGTTCGTCTGTGCCCTGGCGGCGCAGATCATCTTTACCGGGATCAAAGGGTACCTGGTGCCTTAAATGGCATAGTCATGAATGCGCGCGAGGGATACCTTGACCACGCTTTCCTGCACTTTTGGCAATACGCTGTTCTCAAAGGCCAGAATATTGAACCGTACCAGTTCCGCACGCACATTCTTGTAACTGCGCTTGCGGCTCATGAACCCTGCACTGAAAACAGACTGCTTGTCCGCTTCGTGGTAAATCACCATGTCCACCCGGTTATTGCCGGCCGGCGCGCAGGCCAACACTTGAAAGTGTTGCCTCTCGAATGCCTTTTTCTCAAGTTCGTTCAGCACCGAGGGCTTGGTCAGCAACGTCTGGATGGAAACTTTGACCGACGACGCAAAGCTGTTCCCGGCCGGTTTGGACAGGGTCTGCAATACGTGGTCAGTCTGCTGGGTACGCGTCTTGTCCGGCCAATGGATCTGCTCGGCCGTGACAGCATCCCACCCCATGAACTTGAGCTGGTTACGGTAATATGCGAACCAGTCTTTAATCAGCCCCTCCTTGTAAGCGGTATCAGTGGCGCGCTCGGCCATCGCCAAGGCCAGCTTCACCTTGTTTTTCTGCGCGGCATCAATGCCCGGCAAGAACGAAACGATCCCAGCACCGATAACGGCAGACGTGGCTTCACTCATGATGCTGCTCCTGTAGGTTGTGCGTAAGGGTCGAACCGGTAAACGGCCTGTGCATCCTTGGTTTTCATCAAGGCCTGCAATTCATCACGCTGGCGTTGGAAGCGTCCTTCATCCAACGCCAGGGAAACGCCGTTGAACTCGGCCTCGCCCTCAAGGACTTGTTCGCCCAGAAATGTCTCCAGCGAAACGAGCGAGAGTGGCTTGTCGATTTGCAGCGAGATGCTGCACAGGTCCAGCGCCGGCCCCGGCTTGAGTACGCCAAGTTCGATGACCAGCGTGGAGCACTGCGCCTGATCATGCGCGCAGAACTTCAGCAAGTGCCGGAAGCCTTCGGCAGATTGACCAAGGCCCGTCTTTATCGCCGCCAGCACGGCCTCATGGCGAAGCGAACGCATTTTCAGCCACGCTTCAAGTGGCTGTACATGCGCGTTGCGCACCGGGCGCCCTAACGGTTTCAGGTCATGGGTGCTGGCCAGCTTGATCCAGCCCAGTTGGCGGTAGGCCTCCCGATAGGCGGCATACCAGTTTTCATAATGGTCAACGCGTGAACCGGCGTGCTTGTTGGCTACCAACTGTGCGTACAGGATTGAATCGAAAGCGGCCTGACGTTGTGCCTCGACCGCGCCCGGCGAATACAGCAAGGCTGTTCCGCCAATCAACATCAGTTGCTCAGCTGCTCTATCCATCGTGTTACCTCATCACAAAGAACCGAACAAGGCGGCGTTGCGACTACGCCGCCGGGCAATCAGATGTCGTACTCGAGCACGTTCTCGACACTGCGCACGCCGAGTTTGTTTTCTACGGTTTCGCGGATTTTGTCGTAGACAAAGTTATTGAGTGTGAGCACTGCCGTGCCGGCGTAGTACGCGGTCTTGTCCAGCTTCCACTGAATGCCGAGCACGTCGTCGTCCAGTGTTGGGGCAGAGGCCTGGATGCAGCTCACCACCATGACCACATCGTTGTTTGCGGTTTCAATACAGGCGGCCATGCCAACCATGCCCCTGGCTTTGTTCTTGCGCTTGTGGTCGATCACCTTGGCGTCGTTTTCGACAGTGGTCAGTTTGTCGAAGGCCCGCTTTGCCACTTCACCCAGCTTGGTGCCGCCCAGCATCGCATTGCCAACCACACCTATGGTGCGGATGGCCACGGCGCCCACGGTGACGGACAGTTCCGCCGAAGTTTCAAGTTCGAAGGTACGGCGTGGGATGGTAAAGCCCAGGTCACGCATGACATCGATGAATTTGTCGTACCACTCCCGGCTCTGCTTTTCGGCGTTAAACGCTTTGTCGGCGACCAACGTGGCGAAGTGGAAGGCATTTTTCACATCGTGACGGCTTTGCGCAGACATGCCCGCGCCGCAGGCAAGCAGGTTGCCTTCTACCAGGATGGCGGCATCGCTGGTGGTGATTTGGGTTGCATCGGACATTGGAAACTCCTTGATGGTTGCCCCTTGAGTCAGGGGCAATCACCTTAGCCAGCGCGCTGGTCACAAAGCGCGCTGAAGGGTTTCCGACGCAACTAGTTGGCGGTGGGGTACCAACGCGGCGTGTAGGCCCACACCCCACCCGACAGGCGAGGGAATACACAGGTTGTAGAGGAGCCGACCAGAACCATGGTGCGCATATCGACCATTTCCGGCAGCAGCTCGGCCAAGGTGACTACCTTCAGCGTCTGCCCCGGCCTACCGATGTCGCGCCCAAGGACTACAGGCGTGTTCCCCTCGCGGTGGCGACGCACAACCTCCAGCGCAACCCCGAGCTGGTGCGGCCTGGACTTGGAAATCGGGTTGTAGAAGGCCAGCACCAGGTCTGCCTGGGCCGCCAGGTCCAGGCGCTTTTCAATGATCGACCAGGGCTTGAGGTTGTCCGACAGCGACATCACACAGAAGTCATGCCCCAGCGGTGCCCCCGCCTGCGCAGCCGTAGCGAGCGAGGCCGACACCCCAGGCAGGATCTCGAGGTCGACGCGCTGCCAGGCCGGGTCACTGGATTCGTGCAGCGCTTCAAGCACCGCAGCGGCCATGGCGAACACACCAGGGTCGCCCGACGAGACCACCACCACCGAACGGCCTTGTGCCGCCAGCTCGAAGGCATGCCGGGCGCGCTGCATCTCTTCACGGTTGTCGGTGCAGTGCAGCACCTGGTCGTCACGGAACGGCCCGGCCATGCGCACGTAGGTTTCGTAGCCGAGGATGTCCTCGGCGCGTGCCAGCTCGGCCTTGACCGCCGGCACCATCAGTTCAGCGGCTCCCGGGCCCAGGCCGATAACAGCCAGACGACCACGACGGCGGCCAACCTGCGCCACATCGACCGGGGCAGGCGCCACTGCGATGACCACTTCGGCCTGTTCTATCAACTCTGCGCCTGGCAACGCTGCAGCCACCATGCTGGCCACATCGCCTGGCCTGGCAGCGAAGCGCAAGGCGACACCCAAAGCCTGCGCAGCCTCGTGCAAGGCACTGTCGGCCATGGCTTGCTCGTCCGCCAGCACACAGGCAACAGATGGCTCGGCGATACCGGCCTGCTGCAACGCAGCACGAATGCCGTGCAGGTTGCCACCTGCAACACCCACCACCACCGAGCGCGGGTGGATCAGCAGTTCGTCGCGGTTGGCCGGGCGGGCCTGATGCCCCACATGGATGGTGCGCCGGGCTGCTTCGCTGGCAGGCAACTGCACCTGTTGCAACCACGGCGCATCACCTTCGATGCGCACCGCCTCGCCAGCCAGCAAATCAGAGACAAAGCGCTTGCCTTGCTCGATGTCCGCCAATGCATAACCCTGCGGCGGGTTCAGCAGGCAAGTGCCGAAACGCAGCTCGCCACTGGTGGTGATCGCAGCAGCAACGCCCAGTGCCTCTGCGATTTCGCGTGCCATCACGTTCACGCCACCCAGGCCACCGAGCAGCGGCACCACCGCACTGCCATCTTCGGCCACGGCCAGTACCGGCGGCTCGCTGCCCTTCTCGCTGAGCAGGCTGGCCAGGCTGCGGATGACAATGCCCGCAGCGCACAGGGCGATGATCGGCGTATCCTGCTGGTACAACCCGCGCAGGGTATCGCCGAACGAGCTGTACGATTGGTCTGCACCCTCGACGCGCCCTTCCAGGCCATGGATCGTGGCCTGTGGATAACATTGCTGGATACGCTGCGCCGTCACCAGGCTGCCTGGGCCGAGAATGACGATTGCCGGCGCCCTGTGCATGTTCAACCCTGCCATTTTTCCCCCGGCACGATGATCAGCGAGAAGTACGGCGACGACTGTGGGTCGACCTGATCCAGCGGCACGATCTTCTGGTTGGCCATGGTGGCCCGCTCCACATACAGCGCGCGCTCGTGCAGGCCCAGTTCGGTCAGTACTTGGCGTACTTTAGGGAAGTTGCGCCCAAGCTTCATGATCACCGCTGCATCGGCGTCGGCCAGGCGGCGCTTGAGCTCTTCGGCGGGCAACACGCCAGACAAGACCGAGAGGCTCTGGTTGCGGTACACCAGCGGCGCACCCAGCACCGAGGCGCCCCCGAGCATCGAGCACACGCCGGGGATCACTTCGGCTTCATAGCGCTGCGCCAGGCGGTCGTGCAGGTACATGTAGGACCCGTAAAAGAACGGGTCACCTTCGCAGATCACCGCCACGTCGCGACCGGCATCCAGGTGCTCGGCCACCTGCACGCTGGCTTCGTCGTAGAAGTCGCTGATCACCTGCTCGTAGGACAGCGGCGCCGGCAGGGCTTCGGTGGTGACCGGGTAGACCAGCGGCAACAGCGTCTGCTGCGCTTGCAGGTGCGCCTCGATGATGCCAAAGGCATTGCCGCGCTTGCCCTTGGCCACGAAATAGCCGACCACTGGCGCTTCGCGCAGCAGGCGCAGGGCCTTGAGAGTGATCAGTTCAGGGTCGCCCGGGCCCACGCCCAGGCCCAGCAGACGTCCACGCGGCGCCATCACTCCACCTCCGTGGCCAGGGCGTTGACCGCGGCGGCGGCCATCGCGCTGCCGCCCAGGCGGCCTTGCATGATCACGAACGGCACGCCACGGCTGTCGGCAGCGAGCATCGCCTTGGACTCGGCAGCGCCGACGAAACCGACCGGGAAGCCGAGGATCAGCGCCGGCTTGGGTGCACCGGCGTCAATCATCTCCAGCAGGTAGAACAGGGCGGTGGGCGCGTTGCCGATCACCACCACGCTGCCTTCCAGGTACGGGCGCCACAGCTCGAGGGCTACGGCAGAACGGGTGTTGCCGGCGTCCTTGGCCAGGCCCGGCACGCTTGGGTCGCGCAGGGTGCAGATGACTTTGTTGTCGGCTGGCAGGCGGGCGCGGGTGATGCCTTCGGCGACCATGTGCGCATCGCACAGGATCGGCGCGCCGTTAAGCAGCGCCTCGCGCCCGGCCCGGCCGGCGCCTTCGGAGAACTGCAGGCCATCGATGGCGTCGACCATGCCACAGGCGTGGATCACGCGCACGGCGAGCTTTTCGAGGTCTGCGGGAATCCGCTCGAGTCGGGCTTCCTCACGGATGATCCGGAAGGAATTGCGATAGATCTCCTGACCATCGCGGATGTAGTCAATCATCAAGGTGCTCCGTCGGCAGGTCGAGCATGGCGCCTGCTTCATTCAAGGTAAGGTCGGTGCCGCGCAGGGCGCCGAAGCCCGGTTGGCGCGCGTCACGCAGATAAAGGTCATATCGGCCCGGCGAGCGGGCCAGCAGGGTGGCCGGGGCAACATGGGCCACGGCGCAGGAACGGGGGCAGCCAGACAGGTGCACGCTGGCGGGCACGCCAGGGCCCAGCAGCGCGGCCAAGGCAACGGCGTCGGCCTTTGTCTCGCCAAGCGCCTTGGCGCAGCCGCTGGCACCCGTGCAGGCGCTGATGCGCGCCAGCGGTTCATGGTCGTGGCACAGCAGGCCCAGGGCCGACAGTTCAGCCTGAGCTTGGTCGATGTGGTCGGCTTGCAGGTTGGTCAGCACCAGGCTTTGCCAAGGGCTCAGGCGCAAGCTGCCATCGCCCCGTTCACGGGCAACCCGCGCGGCGCCGCGCAGCATGGCCGGGGTCAGGCGGCCTTGCGGCGGGGCTACGCCAAGGGCAACGCCATCTGCCTGCGGCAGCGTGCCCAGCCAAGAGGCGCGGTGCTGTGTGCGTTGCCAGGCGAGCACGGCGGCATCGCGGCGGATGTCCAGGCCGAGCCCATCGACGAAATCGCTTGCCGGGCACACCTCGAGCAGCTGGCGCATGCGCGATTGCATCGGGGTTGCCAGGTCGAGAAAGCGCTCCAGCACCGCACGCACCAGCCCCAGGCCCTGCGCCAGCGGCACGGCGCCGAGCACCTGGCCGTCCGCCGGGCAGCCCGCCAGGCCGAACGCCAGCCAGGTCTGCTGCTCCAGACGCAGGGCCGATAGCCACAGGTCGTGGGGGTGTTGGAGCATGGCCAGGCGTTCGCCGGCATCCAGCTGCACGGCAAACTTGGCCGACAACTGGTGAAAGCGCGGGGTCCCTTCCAACAGGTCGAGGATCTGCCCCGCCAACGGCCGTGCGTCCAGCAGCATCGCCGGGTCATGCCCGGCCAGCGGGCTGATCATCAGGTTGCGCACATCGTCACCGGCCGCGTCGCGCGGGCCCAGGCCGGCTGCGAGCAGTGTCTCCACCAGGGCGCGATGCTCGTTGCCAATGCCGCGGATCTGCAGGTTGCCACGGTTGGTGGCCTCGATCACACCGCCGGCGAAGCGCTCGGCTGCCGACGCCACCGCTTCAGCCTGGTCGGCCAGCAGCAGGCCACCCGGCAGCTTGATGCGGCAGATACCGCCATCACGGGCACTGACAATACGCCACAACCCCGGGCAGGCCGAGGGGCGGGGCGGAACGTTGGGGGCATGGGCCTGCGTCAAAGGGGCGTCCGGCAATCTGTGAAAATGCGCTTGAGTGTAGAAGGCGCGGTATTATGCCTGCTTTGTCCGGCGGCATGAAAAGCCGGTGGTCGAGCATCCTCATCGATTGAGGAGAAATTCAGGACTGTGTCGCCCTCTTCGCGGGCACGCCCGCTCCCACAGGATCATCGCTACCCTCAATGGTTGCGCTGTACCTGTGGGAGCGGGCGTGCCCGCGAAGGGGCGCGAAGCGGCCCCAAAAATGGCGGAATGAAATACATGGCACCCTGGCTGACAGTAGTAGGCATCGGCGAAGACGGCTTCAGTGGCCTGGGCAAGCAGGCCCGGCGCGCGCTGCTGGGCGCTGCGCGGGTCTTCGGCAGCCCGCGCCAGCTGGCCTTGCTGCCGCGCTGCATGCCCGGCGAAAGGCTGGGCTGGCCAAGCCCGTTTTCCTTGGCCCCGGTGCTGGCCCTGCGCGGCGAGCCGGTGTGCGTGCTGGCCAGCGGCGACCCGATGTTCTACGGCGTCGGCGCCAGCCTGGCGCGCCAGGTGCCTGCCGCTGAAATGCGCGTGCTGTCGATGCCCTCCTCCTGCGCCCTGGCCGCCGCCCGCCTGGGCTGGCCGCTGCAGGAGGTGCAAGTGGTGTCGCTGGTGGCCCGTCCCCTGGCGGCGCTGAATGCTTACCTGCACAGCGGTGTGCGCCTGCTGGTGCTGAGCAACGATGGCGACAGCCCGGCGGCAATTGCTGCACTGCTGCGCGAACGTGGCTTCGGGCCAAGCCGCCTGCGGGTTTTCGAGCACCTGGGTGGCCAGGAAGAACGCGAGTTGGCCGGCACCGCCCAGGACTGGCCGCACGCCGATATCGCCACGCTCAACCTGGTGGCCATCGAGTGCCTGGCCGCGCCCGATGCCCTACGCCTGCACCGACTGGCCGGGCTGCCGGACACCGCCTTCCGGCACGACGGCCAGCTGACCAAACGCGATGTCCGCGCCATCACCCTGGCGCGCCTGGCGCCCCAGCCCGGCGAACTGCTGTGGGATGTAGGCGCGGGCTGCGGCTCGATCGGCATCGAATGGATGCGCGCCCACCCCGCCTGCCGCGCCCTGGCCATCGAGGCCGACGAAGGCCGCCAAGGCTTCATCGAACACAACCGGGACGCGCTGGGTGTACCCGGCCTGCAACTGGTCTGCGGCAAGGCACCTGCAGCCCTGCAAGGCCTGGAGCAGCCCGATGCAATCTTCATCGGCGGCGGCGTCACCCGCGAAGGCGTGTTGGACCTGTGCTGGGCCAACCTGCGGCCTGGCGGGCGGCTGGTGGCCAATGCAGTGACCTTGCAAAGCGAACTGGCCCTGGCGCATTTCCGCGAGCAGCACGGTGGTGAGCTGACCCGCATCCATGTCGCCCATGCCCAGCCCCTGGGCGCGTTCGACACCTGGCGCCAGGCGCTGCCGATCACCCTGCTGGAAGTGGTGAAACCCGTCGATGCGTGAAGAAACCCGTGAACAGCCCGCGCCCCTGCGCAGCGGCCTGACCACCGGCAGCTGCGCCACCGCCACAAGCCTGGCAGCCGCGCGCTTGCTGCTGAACGGCGAAAGCAGCGACGCCGTCAGCATTACCCTGCCCAAGGGCAAGGTGGTGCAGATGCGCCTGGAATTCTGCCGCCTGATTGGCGAGCGTGCCGAAGCCGGCACCCTCAAGGATGCTGGCGACGACCCGGACGTGACCCACGGCGCCCTGCTCTACAGCCAGGTACGCCTGCTGGGCGAACCGGGTATCCGCTTTGTCGCCGGCACCGGCGTCGGCACCGTGACCCGCCCGGGGCTGGTGCTGGCGGTGGGTGAGCCGGCCATCAACCCGGTGCCACGGCGCATGATCACTGAACACCTGCAACGCCTGGCCGACGAGTGCGGCTACCTCGGTGGTTTCGAGGTCACGGTCAATGTGCAGGGCGGCGAACAGCTGGCACTCAAGACCATGAACCCGCGCCTGGGCATCCTCGGCGGGCTGTCGATCCTCGGCACCAGCGGTATCGTGCGGCCGTTCTCCTGTGCGGCCTACATCGCTTCGATCCATCAGGGCATCGACGTGGCCCACACCAACGGCTACACGCACATCGCCGCCTGCACCGGCAACGCCAGTGAAGACACCATGCGCCGGGTCTACGGCCTGCCGGAAATCGCCCTGATCGAAATGGGCGATTTCGTCGGCGCAGTGCTCAAGCACCTGCGCAAGGTGCCGGTGCCACGCCTGACCCTGTGTGGTGGCTTCGGCAAGATCAGCAAACTGGCCGCCGGGCACATGGACCTGCACAGCCGTCACTCCAGTATCGACTTGCCGCAACTGGCCGGTTGGGCTGCAGACATTGGCGCCGACGAAACCCTGCAAGCGGCCATAACCGGCGCCAACACCAGCCAGCAAGCGCTCGCACTGGCTCATGCGGCCGGCGTTGCCCTGGGTGACGCGGTGTGCGCCCACGCACTCGCCTTCGCCCGCAGCGTCGTGCCGGCGCAGGTGCAAGTGGAAGTGTTCGCCATCGACCGCCAAGGCGGCATCGTCGGCCGGGCAGGTGTGCAATGACTGCACGCATACTGCTGTTGGGCGGTGTCACTGAAGCCCTCGCCCTTGCCCGCCGCCTCGCCCCACAGCATGTCTATAGCCTGGCCGGTATCGGCCGCGTCCCGCAGGACCTGCAATGCCAGGTACGGGTCGGGGGCTTTGGCGGCGCCGAGGGCCTGGCCAGCTACCTGCGCGAAGCAGGCATCACCCTGCTGATTGATGCCACCCATCCCTATGCCGCGCAAATCAGCCGCAATGCCGCCAGTGCAGCACGCAACGCTGGCATCCCGTGCTGGGCCTTGCGTCGCCCGGCCTGGCAGGCCCAAGCGGGGGATGATTGGCGCGAAGTCGAGGACTGGGCAGGGCTGATAGAGGCGCTCAAGCCGTTTCGCAGACCGCTATTTACGCTGGGGCGTGAACCCCTGCAGCATCTGGAGGAGATTCCGCCGGAGCAGTTCTGGACGCTGCGTGCACTGGAAGCGTGCCCTGGCAACGAGCGCTGCGAAGTGATTGCCGCGCGAGGGCCATTCCATATTGTGGATGAACGGGCGTTGTTCCAGCGCCGCAATATCGATGTGCTGATCAGCAAGAACAGCGGCAGTGTGGCGACCGAGCCGAAGCTCGAGGTGGCGCGGGAGCTTGGTGTGCCGGTGCTGATCCTCAAGCGCCCGGCGTTGCCGGATGTTGACCGCGCATTCGAATCGCAGGCTGACATGGCAGCAGCACTCGACCTGCATCAACACCTCTCGCAAGCACACTAGGGGCCCGCTCCCCAAGAAGACCGTGCCAGCCTTAAAACCTGTATGTGACCGTTACCCTACAGCCCTTTCGGATTTTTCTTTCAGGCCCGCACGTGGCTCTGGGTCCTCCTGCTGCCGTAAACTCAACGCCCCTCCCCCGGAAGGTTTCACCCATATGGAAATGCAATGGTGGATCTGGCTGGTCTTCGGCATCGCGCTGATCCTGCTCGAACTGGTCCTGCCGACGTTCTTCATCCTCTGGTTCGGCATTGGTGCCGTGCTGGTCTCACTCATCTCGCTCGCCGCCCCCAGCCTGCAACTGGACATGCAGGTGCTGCTGTGGGTACTGCTGTCGTCTGTCACCACCGCGCTGTGGTTCAAGGTATTCCGGCGCAAGCAGCCAGACGTGCGCTGGACCGCCGACAGCGTGATCGGCGAAGTGGGCTTGCTGACCGCTGGCGTTTCGGAGTTTCAGAAAGGCCGCGTGCGTTTCCAGAAGCCGATCCTTGGCAGCGAAGAATGGACCTGCGTCGCCGATAGCCAGATCGCCGCCGGCGAACGGGTACGCCTGACCGCCATTGAGGGCAACACTGCCCGAGTCATCCGGGCCTGAACCCGCACTAAAAGGAATTTCGCATCATGACCAGCCTCATCGTCGTCGCCGCCATCGCCCTGTTCGTCCTGATCACCGTGTTCAAGGGGGTACGTATCGTGCCCCAGGGCGAGGAATGGATCGTCGAGCGCCTGGGCCGCTACCACAGTACCCTCAAGCCCGGCCTGAACATCCTCATCCCGTACATGGATGTGGTCGCCTATCGCCTGCCGACCAAAGACATCATCCTCGATGTGCAGCAGCAGGAAATCATCACCAGGGACAACGCCGTCATCGTTGCCAACGCCCTGTGCTTCGCCAAAGTGGTCGACCCGCAGAAGGCCTCCTATGGCGTGCAAAACTTCTCGTTCGCCGTCACCAGCCTGACCATGACTTCGCTGCGCGCCATCGTCGGCGCCATGGACCTGGACGAAGCGCTGTCCAGCCGCGAGCAGATCAAGGCACGCCTGCGCGAGGCAATGTCGGAGCAGACCGAAGACTGGGGCGTGACCGTGCGCTCGGTGGAAATCCAGGACATCAAGCCTTCGGAAAACATGCAACTGGCCATGGAGCGCCAGGCGGCGGCAGAGCGTGAGCGCAAGGCCGATGTGACCCGCGCCGAAGGTGCCAAGCAGGCCGCGATCCTTGAAGCGGAAGCACGCCTGCAGGCGGCCAGGCTGGATGCCGAAGCACAGATCAGCCTGGCCGAGGCCTCGGCGCGGGCGATTTCGCTGGTCAAGGAAGCGGTAGGCAACGAGACCGTGCCGGCGATGTATTTGCTGGGTGAGCGTTATGTCGGGGCCATGGAGAACCTGGCGAGCAGCAGCAATGCCAAGGTGGTGGTGCTGCCGGCGGACCTGCAGGAAACCGTGCGTGGCCTGATGGGCCGTAACAAGGCTTGAGATTGATTTCACCCTCTTCGCGGGCACGCCCGCTCCCACAGGTACCCCGCAGCTCTCAAGGTTGTTGGTAATCCTGTGGGAGCGGGCGTGCCCGCGAAGCAGGCGACACCGGTTCAACTGCCTGCCTGCGTCACTTCACCGCACCCCGCCTTTTTTACCTATACTGCGCCTTACAATACCCACCACGATTCCTGACCGGATCTCTCCATGCCCCCACGTCGGCACATTGCCTGGATAGCCTGCCTTGCAGTGCTGTTCAACCTGCTGGCCATGCCGCTGGCCTCTGCCGTGCCCAAGGGCCCGGCCGAGCAGCTGCTGTGGGGGGCTTTCTGTTCCAGCATGGCCAACAAGGCCAAGGTCGACGTCCAGGCCCTGGCCAAGATCGACCTCGGCCCGCAAAGCGACGACAGCGCCAGCATGATGAATTGCTGGTGCTGCTCGGGCGCTGCACCACTGCTGGCCCTGCCCGGCTACCCGCCGCAGCTGCACAACCCGCCAACACTGGTTGCCGGCCTGCTGCCGCCCCCCGCCGACTACCAACCCACGCCGCGCCAGCTCTGGCCCGCGTTAAACCCCCGTGCCTCTCCGCTGGCCTGAGTTCATCCCGCTGTCTGCCTGAACCTGAACAGAACGGAGATTCACCATGCTCAAGCACGCCCTCGTCATGGCCGCCCTGCTGCTGCCCGGCGCCTTTGCCAATGCCCACGAATACAGCGTGGGCGACCTGCACATCGCCCACCCCTGGTCGCTGCAGCTGCCCCCCAACGCCCCCAATGTCGCCGCGTATTTCGTGGTGCACAACAATGGCCAGGCCGATGACCGCCTGCTGAGCGTCGACAGCCCTATCAGCGATGACGCGCAACTGCACGAGCATGCCATGAGCGCCAGCGGCGCCATGAAGATGCAGCAAGTACCCAGCGTGGTGGTGCCTGCCGGCAAGGACCTGACCTTCGCCCCCAGCGCCTATCATGTGATGCTGATGCAGCCCAAGGACCGCAGCCTGCTCAGCGACGGCAAGCGCTTCCCGTTGACCCTGCATTTCGAAAAGGCCGGCGACGTCACCGTCGAAGTGGCCGTGCAGAAGCAGGCGCCAGCGGACCAGCCGCAAGCCCACGAACACGCGCACTGACACCTGCTGACAGGCACCCGCCATGAGCCTGCCGCGCAACAGCATCAGCCGTACCACCCGCCCTGACCGCAGGCGCGCCGGTGGCGGATGGCTGAGCCTGTTCGCCATGTGGATGATCTTCATCGGCCCGCTGATTTCCCAGTCGATGCCGATGGACCACCACGCCGGCATGAGCATGCCGATGGACATGCCGATGGCGGCTGCCCACCAGCATGGCGGCGACACCCATCACGGCCACGGCGGTGATGGCCAGCTGCATGTGATGTGGGAAAAGTGCGGTTACTGCAGCCTGTTGTTCAACTGCCCGGCCCTGCCCCAGGCCCTCAGCCCGCTCAGCGCCGGCAGCGTCGTCCCCACCACCCACCTGCTTGCACCAACGCACCAGGGCCATGCCCGGCAGGCTGTATTCCCCGGTGCGCGCAGCCGCGCCCCACCCTCCTCGATCAGCGTCTGAACCCACATTTTGCGCACGGAGCCAGGAGGCTTCGCGCTAACTCATGACTGATCGACTGGAATCATTATGTCCGGCTGCACCCCTGTTTTTGCCTTGTCCCTGCGTGGGGCCATCGCCGCCGTGTGCGGCTCGCTGCTCGCGCCCGTGGCCCTGGCCGCCGACCCTGGCCATGACGGCCATGCGCACGACGCACCCGAGCTGAGCCCGACGGTGATCACCGCCGTGGCCCCGAGTTCGCCACTGACCGTGGTCACCAACCCGAAAGACCCGCGCCAGCCGGTGCCGGCCAGCGACGGCGCCGACTACCTGAAGACCATCCCAGGCTTTTCGGCGATCCGTGCCGGCGGTACCAACGGCGACCCGGTGCTGCGCGGCATGTTCGGCTCGCGCCTGAACATCCTCACCAACGGCGGCCTGATGCTGGGCGCCTGCCCCAACCGCATGGACGCCCCCACCTCCTACATTTCGCCAGAGACCTACGACCGCCTGACCGTGATCAAAGGCCCGCAAAGCGTGATCTGGGGCCCGGGCGGCTCGGCAGGCACCATTCTCTTCGAGCGTGAACCTGAAAAGTTCGGCACCCTCGGCAGCCGCGTAAACGCCAGCCTGCTGGCCGGCTCCAACGGCCGCTTCGACAAGGTGCTGGATGCCGCCGCCGGCAACAGCCAGGCCTACGCCCGCTTCGTCGGCAACCAGTCACGCTCGGATGATTACCACGACGGCAACAACGACACCGTGCCGTCGCGCTGGGAAAAATGGAACGGCGATGTCGCCCTCGGCTGGACGCCCGATCAGGACACCCTGCTGGAGCTGACGGCCGGCAAGGGCGATGGCGAGGCCCGCTATGCCGGGCGCGGCATGGACGGCTCGCAGTTCAAGCGCGAAAGCCTGGGCCTGCGCTTTGAAAAGTCCAACCTCGGCGAGGTGCTCGACAAGGTCGAGGCGCAGGTCTACTACAACTATGCCGACCATGTGATGGACAACTACAGCCTGCGCACGCCCTCGGGCAGCGGCATGATGGGCATGCCGATGGTCAGCAACGTCGACCGTCGCACCCTGGGCGCACGCATCAAGGCCACCTGGCGGTGGGCCGATGTGCAGCTGATCAGTGGCATCGACGCGCAAACCAACGAACATCGCCAACGTGGCGGCATGGGCGTAGACGCACACAAGGGCCAGGCCTGGACCAAGGACGCCGACTTCCACAACTACGGTGCCTTCAGCGAACTGACCTGGTACGTCAGCGGTGAAGACCGGCTGATCACCGGTGCCCGCCTGGACCGCGCCTCGGCCCGCGACTTCCGTAAAGGCAGCGCCGCAGAAGGTGATAGCCGCGCCGACACCCTGCCCAGCGGTTTCATACGCTACGAGCACGACCTGGCAGCCATCCCGGCCACCACCTATATCGGCCTCGGCCATGCCCAGCGTTTCCCCGATTACTGGGAGCTGTTCTCGCCCAAGCTGGCACCGCCCGGTGCAGCAAATGCCTTCGACGGCATCAAGCCAGAGAAGACCACCCAGCTCGACTTCGGCATCCAGTACCGCACTGAGCGCCTGGAAGCCTGGGCTTCGGGCTATGTAGGGCAGATCCGCGACTACATCCTGTTCGACTACCGCACCGGCATGATGGGCATGAGCACGTCCCAGGCACAGAACATCGACGCCCGCATCATGGGCGGCGAACTGGGGGCCGCCTACCAGCTGACCGAAAACTGGAAGGCCGACGGCACGCTGGCCTACGCTTGGGGCAAGAACAGCAGTGATGGCAAAGCGCTACCTCAGATGCCGCCGCTGGAAAGCCGCCTGGGCCTGACCTACAGCCGCGACGTTTGGAGCGTCGGCGCACTGTGGCGGCTGGTAGCTGCGCAGAACCGCATCGCCGAGAACCAAGGCAACGTGGTCGGCAAGGACTACGACAAGAGCGCCGGCTTCGGCGTGTTCTCCCTGAACGGCGCCTACAAGGTGAACGACAACCTCAAGCTCAGCGCGGGGGTCGACAACCTGTTCGACAAAACCTACGCCGAGCACTTGAACCTGGCCGGGAACGCCGGGTTCGGCTACCCGGCTACCGATCCACAGCCGGTCAACGAGCCAGGCAGGACCTTCTGGACCAAGGTCGACTTCAGCTTCTGACAACAACCACGGGCGCAGCTTCGGTTGCGCCCATCTGCTGGTCAAACAGGAGGTTCCCATGAGAGGAACACGCAGCAATTTCTATAACCTGGCCTGGCGTTGGCACTTTTATGCGGGGCTGTTCGTGGCCCCGTTCATGATCCTGTTGGCGATTACCGGGATCATCTACCTGTTCAAGCCGCAACTCGACCCGCTGCTGTATCGCGACCTGATGGTGGTCGAAGCCGGCCACCACCGGCAGGGCGCCGATGCGATGCTGGCCGAAGTGCGCCAGGCTTACCCCAAGGGCCACGTCGGCCAGTACCTGCCGCCCATCAACGCCGAGCGCAGTGCGCAGTTCGTGGTGCATGACGGCGGGCGCGAACTGAATGTGTTCGTCGACCCGTACAGCGGCAAGGTGCTCGGTGAGCAGGACGGCAAGCAGAACCTGCAGGCCATCGCCCGCGCCCTGCATGGCGAGCTGATGGTCGGCACGGTCGGTGACCGCCTGGTGGAGCTGGCCGCAGGCTGGGGCATCGTGCTGGTGGTGTCGGGCCTGTACCTGTGGTGGCCACGCGGGCGCAATGGCGCTGGCGTGCTGTGGCCACGGCTGTCGGCCCCCGGCCGGTTGTTCTGGCGCGACCTGCACGCGGTCACCGGCTTCTGGGGCTCGGCCCTGCTGTTGCTGATGCTGCTCAGCGGCATGACCTGGACCGGCCTGTGGGGCAAGCAGTACGCCGATTTGTGGAACCGTTTCCCGGCAGCCATGTGGAACGACGTGCCCAAGTCTGACCAGCAGGCAGGTGAGCTGAACAACGCGCACCGCCAGACCGTGCCTTGGGCGATGGAAAACACACCGATGCCGCAGTCCGGCGCACACGCCGAACACGCCGGGCACCACATGATGTCGGACATGCCTGCGGCGCCCCAGGTGAGCGTGCAGCAGGTCGAAGACATCGCCACCTCCCGCCAGGTCGAGCCGGGCTACAGCATTACCCTGCCGACCACGGCAGACGGTGTGTTCACCATTGCCGTGTTCGCCGACGACCCGCGCAACGACGCTACCCTGCATGTCGACCAGTACACCGGCAAGGTCCTGGCGGATGTGCGCTGGCAGGACTACAGCCCGGTCGCCCGCGCCACCGAGCTGGGGGTGATGCTGCACGAAGGCAAGATGTTCGGGGCGTTCAACCAGATCATCATCCTGGTGGTGTGCTTGATGATCTTGCTGGGCTCGGTCAGCGGGCTGGTGATGTGGTGGAAGCGCCGGCCCGAAGGCGGGCTGGGTGTGCCGCCGCTGCGCCATGACCTGCCGCGCTGGAAGGCGGCGGTGGGGGTGATGCTGGTGCTCGGGGTGATGTTCCCGTTGGTGGGCGTATCGATGGTGGTGATGTGGGTGGTGGACAGCCTGGTAGTGCGCCGCCGCCGGGAGCTGGCCAGCGCCTGACCTTGTGTTGCCTGACCGGACCTCTTCGCGGGTGAACCCGCTCCCACAGGTATCGTGCTGCGCTCAAGCTTGGCGCGGTCCCTGTGGGAGCGGGTTCACCCGCGAAGAGGCCGCTAAATGTGGCGAATTATTCCTGCGAGAGCACAGCTGCCATCTGAAAATCGTGTCGATCTGTCGCGATCTCGAATTGGAACGCCCGTGTTAGCCTAGCCGGCGACTTTCAAGGGAATGCAGCTTATGACCGCAATTTCACCAAAACCACAAGAAGAGCAGCACCTGCAACGCAACCTGACCAACCGCCACATCCAGCTGATCGCCATCGGTGGCGCGATCGGTACCGGCCTGTTCATGGGCTCGGGCAAGACCATCAGCCTGGCGGGCCCGTCGATCATCTTCGTCTACATGATCATCGGCTTCATGTTGTTTTTCGTCATGCGCGCCATGGGCGAACTGCTGCTGTCGAACCTGAACTACAAATCGTTCATCGACTTCTCGGCCGACCTGCTCGGCCCCTGGGCCGGTTACTTCACCGGCTGGACCTACTGGTTCTGCTGGGTGGTCACCGGTATCGCCGACGTGGTCGCCATTGCCGCCTACACGCAGTTCTGGTTCCCCGACCTGCCACAGTGGATACCGGCGCTGACCTGCGTAGGGCTGCTGCTGTCGCTGAACCTGGTGACGGTAAAAATGTTCGGCGAGATGGAGTTCTGGTTCGCCCTGGTCAAGATCATCGCCATCCTCGGCCTGGTCGCCACCGGCATGTACATGGTCATCACCGGCTTCACCTCGCCCAGCGGGCGCACTGCACAGCTGGCCAACCTGTGGAATGACGGCGGCATGTTCCCCCATGGGCTGATGGGTTTCTTCGCCGGTTTCCAGATCGCCGTGTTCGCCTTCGTCGGTATCGAACTGGTGGGCACCACCGCCGCCGAAGCGAAAAACCCGGAGCGCACCCTGCCGCGGGCGATCAACTCGATCCCGATCCGCATCATCGTGTTCTATGTGCTGGCGCTGATCGCGATCATGGCCGTGACGCCTTGGCGCGACGTGGTACCGGGCAAGAGCCCGTTCGTGGAATTGTTCGTGCTGGCTGGCCTGCCAGCGGCGGCCAGTATCATCAACTTCGTGGTGCTGACCTCGGCGGCTTCGTCGGCCAACAGCGGGGTGTTCTCCACCAGCCGCATGCTCTTCGGCCTGTCGCAAGAAGGTGACGCGCCCAAGGCATTCGAAAAACTGTCGAGCCGTTCGGTGCCGGCCAACGGCCTGTACTTCTCGTGCACCTGCCTGTTGCTCGGTGCAGTGCTGATCTACCTGGTGCCGAACGTGGTCGAGGCGTTCACCCTGGTGACCACGGTTTCGGCGGTGCTGTTCATGTTCGTGTGGACGCTGATTTTGCTGTCGTACCTGAAGTACCGCAAACACCGCGCGGCGCTGCACCAGGCGTCGAAGTACAAGATGCCGGGCGGGCGCTTCATGTGCTACGTGTGTTTGACGTTCTTCGCCTTCATTCTGGTGTTGCTGAGCCTGGAGGCGGATACGCGCTCAGCGCTGGTGGTGACGCCGATCTGGTTCGTGCTGCTGGCGGTGACGTATCAGTTTGTACGCAGCAGGCGCCATCCGCGTTCGGCTGTGCGTAACGGCTAATGGCCTAGGGGGCTGCTTTGCAGCCCATCGCGACGCAAGGCCGCTCCTACAAGGGATCGCATTTTCCTGTAGGAGCGGCCTTGTGTCGCGATGGGCCGCACAGCGGCCCCAATCCTGTGCACATCAATGTCCCAGGCACCAACCTGGACCTCGCAAACGCCCCAACACCTCGCACACCCCCTCTATTACGCCCCTTTCGCCATTAGGCACACCCCTTGCAACGCCCCTCCCCGCTTGGCCAACACCCAAAAATAACTCAGCGGAGAGAGCACATGAAGCGTCGCAGTCTGATCAAGGCCTTTACCCTCAGCGCATCGATTGCGGCGATGGGCCTGAGCTGGAGTATCCAGGCCGCCGAGACCATCAAGGTTGGCATCCTGCATTCGCTGTCGGGGACCATGGCCATTTCCGAGACATCGCTCAAGGACATGGCGCTGATGACCATCGACCAGATCAACGCCAAGGGTGGCGTGAACGGCAAGCTGCTCGAACCGGTGGTGGTCGACCCGGCCTCCAACTGGCCGCTGTTCGCCGAAAAAAGCCGCCAGCTGCTGACCCAGGATAAGGTCGCCGTGGTGTTCGGCTGCTGGACCTCGGTGTCGCGCAAGTCGGTGCTGCCGGTGTTCGAAGAGCTCAACGGCCTGCTGTTCTACCCGGTGCAGTACGAGGGCGAAGAGATGTCGCCGAACGTGTTCTACACCGGCGCCGCCCCCAACCAGCAGGCCATTCCTGCCGTTGAATACCTGATGAGCGAGGACGGCGGCAGCGCCAAGCGCTTCTTCCTGCTGGGTACCGACTACGTCTACCCGCGCACCACCAACAAGATCCTGCGCGCCTTCCTGCACAGCAAAGGCGTGGCCGACAAGGACATCGAAGAGGTGTACACGCCGTTCGGCCACGCCGATTACCAGACCATCGTTGCCAACATCAAGAAGTTCTCCGCCGGCGGCAAGACGGCGGTGATTTCCACGGTCAACGGCGACTCCAACGTGCCGTTCTACAAAGAACTGGCCAACCAGGGCCTGAAGGCCACCGACGTACCGGTGGTAGCGTTCTCGGTAGGCGAAGAAGAACTGCGCGGCATCGACACCAAACCGCTGGTGGGTCACCTGGCCGCGTGGAACTACTTCGAGTCGGTGGATAACCCGGTGAACCAGAAGTTCGTCGCCGACTGGAAGGCCTACGCCAAGGCCAAGGGCCTGCCAGGTGCTGACAAGGCGGTGACCAACGACCCGATGGAGGCCACCTACGTGGGCATCCACATGTGGGCGCAGGCCGCCGAGAAGGCCAAGTCCACCGACGTCGACAAGGTGCGTGAAGCGCTGGCTGGGCAGAGCTTCAAGGCACCGTCTGGCTTCACCCTGACCATGGACAAGACCAACCACCACCTGCACAAGCCGGTGATGATCGGCGAGATCCAGGATGACGGGCAGTTCAGTGTGGTGTGGGAAACCGAGCAGCCACTGCGTGCGCAGCCTTGGAGCCCGTTCATTCCAGGGAATGACAAGCGACCTGACTACGCAGTGAAAGGTAACTGAGTGCAACGGGGCTGCTTTGCAGCCCAATCGCCGGCAAGCCAGCTCCCACAAGGAAAGCACCGCCCCCAAGGCCTTTGGAGGACCTGTGGGAGCTGGCTTGCCGGCGATGAATCCAACACCGATTCCCAGGATTGCCCGCATGCTCAGAATGCTGCTCACCCTGCTTCTGCTACTCCCCATGGCCACCCAGGCCAGCGAGGGCGAATTCTTCCTCACCGCCAAGCCCGCCGAGCAGGCTCGCCTGCTCGAAAGCTGGGCGGCGCAACCCGATGCCGCGCGCCTGTCGCTGCTGGACAACCTGCGCCAGGGCCGAATCGCCACCGACGACACCCGCAAGGTGCGCCTGAACAACCGCCTGCGCGGCCTGATCGACAACGCCCTGGCCAGCCACCAGTTGCTCAGCGACAACAGCGAAACGCGCCTTGCCGCC
This sequence comes from Pseudomonas sp. BP01, assembly GCF_022760795.1. Lineage (NCBI taxonomy): Bacteria > Pseudomonadati > Pseudomonadota > Gammaproteobacteria > Pseudomonadales > Pseudomonadaceae > Pseudomonas > Pseudomonas sp. BP01. Next base: position 87,747 of record NZ_JAFBKA010000018.1, on the reverse strand, counting down.
GCCCAGCAACTGCAAAAAAGCGCACAACCCGCGCAAATGGCCTTCCTCGACCGGCGCTTCGCCAGCGAGCCGGATGCCGCCGTGCACGCCGCCATCGGCCTGGCCCTGGCCAACCTGCAACTGGGCGCCAGCGAGCCTGCTGTGCGCCTGGCCGCCGTGCGCCTGCTGGGCGAAACCGGTGACCCAGTGGCCCGCACCCGCCTTGAAGCGCTGCTGCAACCCGACGCAGAAGCCGACCCGGGCGTGCGCACCGCGGCCGAAACCAGCCTGGCCCAGGTCAAACGCAAGCTACTGGTCGGCGAACTGCTCGGCCAGGCGTTCAGCGGCCTGTCGCTGGGCTCGATCCTGCTGCTGGCCGCGCTCGGCCTTGCCATCACCTTCGGCCTGCTCGGGGTGATCAACATGGCCCACGGCGAGATGCTGATGCTCGGCGCCTACAGCACCTACATGGTCCAGGTGCTGGTGCAACGCTACGCCCCGGGCGCCATCGAGTTCTACCCGCTGATTGCCCTGCCGGTGGCCTTCGCTGTCAGCGCCGGCGTGGGCATGGCGCTGGAGCGCACGGTCATACGTCACCTCTACGGCCGCCCATTGGAAACCCTGCTGGCCACCTGGGGCATCAGCCTGATCCTGATTCAGGCCATCCGCCTGCTGTTCGGCGCGCAAAACGTCGAGGTCAGCAACCCGACATGGCTGTCGGGCGGTATCCAATTGCTGCCCAACCTGGTGCTGCCGTACAACCGCCTGGTCATCATTGGCTTCGCCCTGGCCGTGGTGCTGCTCACCTGGCTGCTGCTCAACCGCACACGGCTGGGCCTGAACGTGCGCGCGGTCACCCAGAACCGCAACATGGCCGCCTGCTGCGGCGTGTCCACCGGGCGCGTCGACATGCTTGCCTTCGGCCTGGGTTCTGGCATCGCCGGGCTCGGTGGCGTGGCCCTGAGCCAGGTCGGCAACGTCGGCCCGGACCTGGGCCAGAGCTACATCATCGACTCGTTCCTGGTGGTGGTGCTGGGCGGTGTCGGGCAACTGGCAGGTAGCCTCTGGGCCGCGTTCGGCCTAGGGATAGCCAACAAGTTGCTGGAGCCGCAGATCGGCGCCGTGCTCGGCAAGATCCTCATCCTTGCGTTGATCATTCTGTTCATCCAGAAACGCCCGCAAGGCCTGTTCGCCCTCAAGGGACGGGTAATCGACTGATGAACCAGCCACTGCTTGTCACCGCTACGCAAAAGGCCGGGCCGCGCCTGACCCTGGCCATCGGCGCCCTCGTCGTCCTGCTGTTGCTGGCCCTGCCGCTGCTGTCGCTGCTGCCGGCGGATCACGCGCTGCAGGTGTCGGCCTACACGCTGACCCTGGTCGGCAAGATCCTCTGCTACGCCATCGTCGCCCTGGCCCTGGACCTGGTCTGGGGCTATGCCGGCCTGCTGTCGCTGGGGCACGGCCTGTTCTTCGCCCTGGGCGGCTACGCCATGGGCATGTACCTGATGCGCCAGGCGGCCGGTGACGGCCTGCCGGGGTTCATGACCTTCCTGTCATGGACCGAGCTGCCGTGGTACTGGGCCGGTACCCAGCATTTCGCCTGGGCCCTGTGCCTGGTGGTGCTGGCGCCTGGGCTGCTGGCACTGGTGTTCGGCTGGTTCGCCTTCCGTTCGCGGATCAAGGGCGTGTACTTCTCGATCATGACCCAGGCCCTGACCTTCGCTGGCATGTTGCTGTTCTTCCGCAATGAAACCGGCTTTGGCGGCAACAACGGTTTCACCAGCTTCCGCACCATCCTGGGCTTCGACATTGCCGCCCAAGGTACCCGCGCGGTGCTGTTCCTGCTCACCGTCACCCTGCTGCTGGCCAGCCTGTACCTGTGCTGGCGCCTGACCCGCAGCAAGTTCGGCCGCCTGCTCACCGCCGTGCGCGACGCCGAGAACCGCCTGATGTTCTGCGGCTACGACCCGCGGGGCTTCAAGCTGCTGGTGTGGGTGCTCAGCGCCGTGCTGTGCGGCCTGGCGGGCGCGCTGTATGTGCCGCAGGTGGGCATCATCAACCCCAGCGAAATGTCACCGACCAACTCCATCGAAGCCGCCGTGTGGGTAGCCCTGGGCGGGCGCGGCACGCTGATCGGCCCGCTGCTCGGCGCCGGGCTGGTCAATGGCATGAAGAGCTGGTTCACCGTGGCGTTCCCGGAGTTCTGGCTGTTCTTCCTTGGCGCGCTGTTCATCCTCGTCACCCTGTACCTGCCCAAGGGCGTGGTCGGCCTGTTGAAGAAAAGGAGCCAGCCATGAGAGGCGTGCCCCCGGTCCACCCGGAATTCATGCTCGAACCGGTGTTCGACAACCTCGGCGCCGGCCGCGACGCCATCGGCCTGGGCCAAAGCCGCAAGGCCGGCCTCGACACCCGCCACGGCACGGTGCTGAGCCTGGAAGACATCAGCGTCAGCTTCGACGGTTTCAAGGCGCTCAACGGGCTGAACCTGTACATCGGCGTGGGCGAACTGCGCTGCATCATCGGCCCCAATGGCGCCGGCAAGACCACGATGATGGACGTGATCACCGGCAAGACCCGCCCCGACACCGGCAGCGCCTACTTTGGCGACACCCTCGACCTGACCCGCATGAGCGAATACCAGATCGCCCAGGCCGGCATTGGCCGCAAGTTCCAGAAGCCCACGGTGTTCGAGGCGCTGACGGTGTTCGAGAACCTGGAGCTGGCGCTGAAGACCGACAAGTCGGTATGGGCCAGCCTGGCAGCGCGCCTGGGCAGTGAGCAGCGACAGCGCATCGAAGAAGTGCTGACCACCTTGCGCCTGCTGCCCCTGGCCCAGCGCCAGGCCGGCTTGCTGTCGCACGGGCAGAAGCAGTTTCTGGAGATTGGCATGTTGCTGGTGCAAGAGCCGCAATTGCTGCTGCTGGATGAGCCGGTGGCCGGCATGACCGATGCCGAGACCGAGTTCACCGCCGAGCTGTTCAAGGGCCTGGCTGGCAAGCATTCGCTGATGGTGGTGGAGCATGACATGGGCTTTGTCGGCAGCATTGCCGACCATGTGACCGTGCTGCACCAGGGCAGTGTGCTGGCAGAAGGGTCGCTGGAGCAGGTGCAGGCGGATGAGCGGGTGGTCGAGGTGTATCTGGGCCGCTAGACATTGACGCCTGTACCGGCCCTATCGCCGGCAAGCCAGCTCCCACAAGAGCTCCACAGGGCCAGAGGCTTGCGCTTCACCTGTGGGAGCGGGCAAGCCCGCGAAAGGGCCAGCACAGGCACAGTAACTCTTTCAGGAACACTCACATGCTCAAGATCGACACCCTGCACCAGTACTACGGCGGCAGCCACATCCTGCGCGGCCTGTCCTTCGAAGCCAAGGTCGGCGAAGTCACCTGCCTGCTGGGCCGCAATGGCGTGGGCAAGACGACCCTGCTGCGCTGCCTGATGGGCCTGGTACCCGCCCGTGACGGCAGCATCGAATGGGAGGGCAAGCCGATCACCAGCCTCAAGCCCCAGCAACGGGTCCAGGCCGGTATCGCCTATGTACCCCAGGGCCGCGAAATTTTCCCGCGCCTTACCGTCGAGGAAAACCTGCTGATGGGCCTGTCACGCTTCCCGGCCCGTGAGGCCCGCGAAGTGCCCGCCTTCATCTACGAACTGTTCCCGGTGCTGGAGCAAATGAAACAGCGCCGTGGCGGCGACCTGTCTGGCGGCCAGCAGCAACAGCTGGCCATCGGCCGCGCCCTGGCCAGCCGCCCACGGCTGCTGATTCTCGACGAGCCGACCGAAGGCATCCAGCCCTCCGTGATCAAGGAAATCGGTGCCGTCATCCGCCGCCTGGCCCAGCGTGGCGACATGGCGATCCTGCTGGTGGAGCAGTTCTACGACTTTGCCGAAGAACTGGCCGACCAGTACCTGGTCATGGCCCGTGGCGAGATCGTGCAGCATGGCCGCGGCGAAAACATGCAAGCCGAAGGTGTGCGTGGCCTGGTAACCATTTAATCTGCAAGCAACGACCCTGCGAGACGCTGTCATGAGTTACGAAATCCGCGACGCCCTGCCCACCGACGTGCCGGGCATCCTCGACATCTACAACGACGCAGTGCGCAACACCACGGCGATCTGGAACGAAACCCCGGTGGACCTCGGCAACCGTCAGGCTTGGTTCGAGGCGCGGGCGCAGCAGCGTTACCCGATCCTGGTGGCGGTGGACGACACTGGCGTGCTCGGTTATGCCTCGTTTGGCGACTGGCGGCCGTTCGAGGGCTTTCGCAACACCGTGGAGCACTCGGTGTATATCCGCGGCGACCAGCGTGGCAAAGGGCTGGGGCCGGCATTGATGGCAGCGCTGGTGGAGCGTGCGCGCGGGTGTGGCAAGCATGTGATGGTGGCGGCCATCGAGAGTGGCAATGCGGCGTCGGTGCGCCTGCATGAGCGGCTGGGCTTCGTGGTGACCGGGCAGATGCCGCAGGTGGGGGTGAAGTTTGGCCGCTGGCTGGACCTGACCTTCATGCAGCTGGTGCTGAACCCCGGGGCCGAACCGACCTGAAATTGATGTCGGCTGTGCTGGCCTCTTCGCGGGTAAACCCGCTCCCACAGGTACCTCACATGTCTTGGGCAATGTGGGATCTCTGTGGGAGCGGGTTTACCCGCGAAGAGGCCGGGCCTGCAAACCTTACATCTGGGTAAACCTGCCCAGCCGCTGGCGCAGCATGCTGTTCTCGCTGCGCAACTGCTGCACTTCCTGCAACAGCTCCAGCGCCAGCGCCACCCCTTCCCACTCCAGTTCCAGCTCCTGGTGCAGCTTCGCCGCGCGCTTGGCCACCAACGGCGCCTGATCGTCGAACAACCAGTCCTCAGGCGTTCGCCCGGAGGGTTCGACAATGCCGTGCTCGACGATTTCGATCACGCAGTCGGCCGTGACATCGGCTTCCTGACACAGGGTACGCATGTCCAGTTGAACGATCAGGGTGCTGCTCATGATCACTTACTCCATTGTGTCCTCGGGTTGAACGCCGCGGTCTCGGAAAGTTTGGTCCACAGTTCGCGGGCAGCCTCATCGGAAGCCGGCGGCATGACCACTTTCAGTTGCGCATAAAGGTTGCCGCGCTCACCGCTCTTGTTCGCCAGCCCCTTGCCCGGTACGCGCAGGCGCTGGCCGCTCTGGCTATCGGGGCGGATGGTCAGGTTGATCTTGCCTTCCAGGGTCGGCACGGCCACCTTGGTGCCCAGGGCCGCCTCCCACGGTGCCAGCGGCACAGTGATGATCAGGTCATGGCCTTCGACATCGAACAGCGGGTGCGGTGCCATGCGGATGGTCAGGAACAGGTCGCCATTGGCCCCACCACCGCTGCCCGGCGCGCCCTGCCCCTTCAGGCGGATACGCTCGCCGTCGGTTACGCCGGCCGGAATCTTCACGTTCAGGGTCTTGGTAGTGAAGCCGGTGCGTTGGCCCAAAGCATTGGTTTGCGGCACCTGGAAACTGATCTGCTTGGACTCCTTGCTCAGGGTCTCTTCAAGGAACACCGCCAGTTCAAGCTCCACATCCTGCCCTCGCCTGCCGGCACTGCGTTGCTGCTGCCGGGCGCCACCGAAGGGGTTGCCACCCCGCCCACCGAAGACCGAGCTGAAGAAGTCGGAGAAGTCGCCGCCCTCGAAGCCGCCGCCACCGCCGCGGCTCTCCCAGCCCGGTGGTGCCTGGAACGGCCGGCCATGCTGGCCGCCATACTTGCGAATTTCGTCGAACTCGGCCCGTTTCTGCGCGTCGCCCAGCACTTCGTAGGCCTCGTTGGCCTCCTTGAACTTGTCCTCGGCGTCGCGCTCCTTGCTGACATCGGGGTGATACTTGCGCGCAAGCTTGCGGTACGCGGCCTTGATTGCCTTGTCGTCCGCCGTGGGCTCTACGCCGAGTATCTTGTAATAGTCTTTGAAGTCCATCTGTGGATCACCAATGTGAATGTGCGTGTTGCAACAGAAGATAGGGGTCAAGCATAGCCTTTCAAGACCGCCTTGGGTTTGCGCCATGGCAGACGACTGGTCTTGATTCTGTAGCCAAGTGGCATAAACTGCGCGGCCGTTTTCCCTCCGGAAGCTGATTTCCCATGTCTGACGTATCCCCGGCCCGCGCCCTGGGCATCGACTTTGGCACCTCCAACTCCACGGTCGGTTGGCACCGCCCTGGCGTGGAGTCGCTGATTGCCCTGGAAGACGGCAAGATCACCTTGCCCTCGGTGGTGTTCTTCAATATCGAAGAACGGCGCCCGGTGTATGGCCGCCTGGCACTGCATGAATACCTGGAAGGCTACGAAGGCCGCCTGATGCGCTCGCTGAAGAGCCTGCTGGGCTCCAAGCTGATCAAGCACGATACCAGCGTGCTGGGCAGCGCCCTGCCGTTCAAGGACCTGCTGGGCATGTTCATCGGCGAGCTGAAAAAGCGCGCCGAGGCTGCCGCTGGCCGTGAGTTCGACCAGGTGGTGCTGGGCCGGCCGGTGTTCTTCGTCGACGAAGACCCGGCTGCCGACCAGGAAGCCGAGGACACCCTGGCCGACGTGGCGCGCAAGATCGGCTTCAAGGATGTGTCGTTCCAGTACGAGCCGATTGCCGCGGCCTTCGACTACGAGTCGGGCATCAGCCGTGAAGAGCTGGTGCTGATCGTCGACATCGGCGGCGGTACTTCAGACTTCACCTTGATCCGCCTGTCGCCCGAGCGCCACCTGATCGCCGAACGCCAAAGCGACATTCTCGCCACCGGCGGGGTGCACATCGGCGGTACCGACTTCGACAAGCAGCTGAGCCTGCAGGGCGTGATGCCGCTGTTCGGCTACGGCAGCCGCATGAAAAGCGGGGCACTGATGCCCACCAGCTACCACCTCAACCTGGCCACCTGGCACACCATCAACGCCCTGTACTCGCAGAAGTCGCAGTTGGCGCTGGGCAGCATGCGTTATGACATCGAGGACAGTTTTGGCATCGACCGCCTGTTCAAACTGATCGAGCAGCGCGCCGGGCACTGGCTGGCGATGGAAGTGGAGGCCAGCAAGATCGAGCTGACCGAGCAAGACAGCCGCCACATCGACCTGCGCCGTGTCGAGCCCGAACTGACTGCGCAACTGACCCGAGCGCTGTTCGAAGAGGCGATCGAAGGTTTGCTGGAGCGTGTGCGCGGCAGCGTGACCGAGCTGCTGGCCAAGGCTGGCGTGAGCGAAGGCCAGGTTGACACAGTGTTCTTCACGGGCGGCTCCAGCGGCATTCCGGCGCTGCGCAACAGTGTGTCGGCGATGCTGCCGAATGCGCGGCATGTGGAAGGCAACATCTTTGGCAGCATTGGTAGCGGCCTGGCCATCGAAGCCCGCAAGCGTTACGGCGCTGCCTGATTCATCTCTATGGCCTGGACTGGCCTCTTCGCGGGTAAACCCGCTCCCACAGGGATCGCACAGTACTTGAGACTTGTGCAGTACCTGTGGGAGCGGGTTTACCCGCGAAGAGGCCGGTACAGGCTAATAGAGAATCAGACCAGCTCTTCGCGCTTCAGCTCACTCTTCAGGTAGGCATAGTAGATCGGCCCCGCCACCACCCCGGGCAGCCCGAATGCCGCCTCGAACACCAGCATCGCCAGGAGCAGCTCCCATGCCTTGGCACTGATCTGCCCGCCAACAATCCGCGCGTTGAGGAAGTACTCGACCTTGTGGATGACGATCAGGTAGCCCAGTGCCGCCGCCGCCACCCAGATCGACAGCGACAGGCCGACGATGGTGATCAGGGTGTTGGACATCAGGTTGCCGATCACCGGCAGCAAGCCGAGCAGGAAGGTCAGCACGATCAGCGTCTTGGTCAGCGGCAGGTGCACGCCGAACAGCGGCATCACCACCGCCAGGAAGATGCCGGTAAAGGCCGTGTTGAGCAGCGAGATCTTGATCTGCGCGAACACGATGTTGCGAAACGCCTTCACCAGCAGGTTCAGCCGCTCGAACAGCGCTGCCGCCAGGGGCTTGCGCCGGGAAACATCGGGAATACGCTGCAAGGCGATGATCGCGCCGAGGATCATGCCGATCAGCAGCGTCACGAACATGTGCGCCATGCCCTTGCCCACCAGTTGCAAGTCGCTCAGGTGGCTCTTGATCCAGTCGCCGATGGCCACCTTGAACTCTGCGGCACTGGCGGGCAGGTAGCCTTCGATGAAGGGCGGCAGCTGACCGCGGGCACGCTCGACCAGGGCCATGAACTTGTCCAGCGAGGCGCCAGGGTTTTCCGCCTCGTGCAACAAAAAGCTGAAGGCACCGGCAATCAACAGCGTCAAGGTAATGACCACCAGCGTACCGAGCAGCGCCACGGCCAGCCAGCGCGCGCGTTGGCCGGCCAGCAGCGGTTGCAGGCGCGGGGTCAGCATGTTGACCAGTTCGAACACCAGCAGGCCGGCCAGCAGGCTGGGCAGCAACTTCAGGGGCAAAGCCAGCAGCAGGCCCGCCATGACGATGATCAGGCTGGCCAGAGTGATCTGACGGGGGGTAAAGGTCATACAGCCTCGACGGCAGACAGCGGGAATGCCCGCAGTCTGCCAGCCTTGGCGGCGCAGGCATAGGCGCAGGTCATTTCTTCTTCAGGCAGTCGCTCATGTACGCCTTGCGCTCGTCACCCTTCAGGGCTTTGGTGGTGGCGTCGGCGTTGCAGGTCTTCATCTTCTCCTGCTGGGTTTGTGGCACGTCCTTCTTCAGGCAAGTGCTCATGAACGCTTTGCGCTCATCGCCCTTGAGGGCTTTGGTAGTAGCGTCGGCATTGCAGGTTTTCATCTTTTCCTGCTGCGCCGTATTGGCCGCGAAGCCCTGAGCACTGAACAACACAGCCAACGCCAGCAATGGAATTTGCAGCACTTTCATGGAGTGGTCTCCTTGGCTCCGTGCCCGACGCACGGGGGTCGAGCTGAGTGTAGCCAAGAATTTCAGCGCCCCGCCCGTGCCTGCCGGCGGTACTGCTCGGGGGTGCACTGAGCCTGGCGCTGGAACATGGCGATGAACGCCGACGCGCTGCTGTAGCCCAGGTCGAAGGCAATGGCCTGAATCGGCAGGCCGGCCTCCAGCGCTTCGATGGCACGCAGAAAACGCAGGCGCAGGCGCCACTCGCCAAAACTGATGCCCAGTTCGCGCAAAAACTGGCGGGCCAGGGTGCGTTCGCTGACATGCACACGGGCGGCCCAGTCGGCCAGCGGGCGGTTGTCGCCGGGCTCGGCACCGAGGGCGTCGAGTACCTGGCGCAGGCCATCGCTGCGGGCAAACGGCAGGTAGCAGGCCTGGGTAGGCGCCAGCAGCAGCTGGTCGAGCAGTACCTGCACCAGGCGCTGGTCGCGCTCGTCCTCCGCCACCTTGAGGTCGCGCCGGGCAAAGTCGCCGAGGATGGCCTTGAGGATATCGCTGATCATCAGGCTGCACGGTTGCGGTGGCAGGGCTGCGCACAGGCTGCGGTCGAGATAGATAGAGCGGTAGACGATGGCCTGGGGGTTGTAGCAGCCATGCGCGGTATCGGGCGGTACCCACACGGCGTATTGCGGCGGCGACAGGAAACGCTGGCCGGCCACATCCAGGTGCATCACGCCGTGAGCCGAGTAGTTCAGCTGGCCCCAGGCGTGGCAGTGCACAGCGCTGTGGGTGTCGGCAACGAACTCGTCGTGGCGGAAGTACACCGGGGCCGGCAGTTGGGTGAATTGGGGGATATCGAGGTATTTGCGCGGCATGCTGTCTGCTTTGCGGGGTGGGTTGTCTGGATAAGAGTATAGGCTTGTGGACAGACACTCGATAATACAGGCCTATCGAGGGCCTGCCTTGCAGGCCCAATCCAGGCCCCAATGAGTAACCCGCTACATGAATTACCTGTTCCCCCTCACCGCCATCCTCATCTGGGCCGGTAACACCGTGGTCACCAAGATGTCCGCTGGCGCCATCCACCCTGCCGAGATCGGCTTCTACCGCTGGCTGCTGGCCGGGTTGCTGTTCACCCCATTCCTGCTGCCCGCCGTGTGGCGCAACCGCGCAGCCATTCGCCCACACCTGGGCAAAGTATTCGTGCTGGGCGTGCTGGGCATGGCGATGTACCAGAGCCTGGCCTATTTTGCCGCCGGCATCACCAGCGCCACCAACATGGGCATCATCCTTTCGCTGATGCCGCTGATGTCGCTGGCGCTGTCCATCGCCTGGCTGGGCCAGCGCCTGAGCTACGGCGCCCTGCTGGGCGCGGTGGTGTCATTCTTCGGCGTGCTGGAAGTGGTCAGTGCCGGCCACCCCGCCAGCCTGCTGCAGCAGGGCTTGAACAGCGGCGACCTGCTGATGCTGGTCGCCACCCTTGCCTATGCGCTGTACAGCTTCCTGCTGAAGAAATGGCAGCTGCGCCTGCCACCCTTGCAGTTGCTCTACTTGCAGGTGCTGGTGGCAATCGTGGTGCTGCTGCCGCTGTTCCTGCTGTCGGACAAGACCGGCCTGAACAGCCATAACACTGGCCTGGTGCTGTATGCCTGCGTGCTGGCCTCGATGATCGCGCCGCTGGTGTGGATGCAGGCCGTGCATCGGCTGGGGCCAAGCCGCACCACGCTGTTCTTCAACCTGCTGCCATTGATCACCGCACTGATCGCCGCCGTGGTGCTCGACGAGCAACTGGCGCGCTATCACCTGGTCGGCGGCCTGCTGACCCTGGCAGGGGTAGTGCTGGCCGAGCGCTGGAGCACGCCGATACGCCGCTGAAGCCCTGAAACTAAAGCCCGGCAGCCTTGAGCCGGGCTGCATGTTCGGTGAACAGCCGCACCGGCTCGGCGCCCTTGCCCACGGCGCCGAGCGACTGGTTGACGATGTCCAGGTGATCGAGTGGATAGTCATCGCCGATCACCTGCCCCAGGTGCGAACTGAAACGCCCGACCATGCCGTCGCAATGGCCCTTTTCCTTGACGAAGCCGCGCGCGAACAGGCGGCAGAAGCGGTTGCTGCCGTCAAAGCGGTTGCGCCCCTGGTCGGTCAGGCCGGGCTGCAAGGTGCCGGACCACGAGTAATAGCGCACGCCATCGACCTCATAGGCCCCTTCGCCGCCCCAGGTCTGCGGCAGCCCCTGTGGATACGCCTGGTTGAACAGCGCCACCCCGTCTGTGGTCAGCGATTGGTGCGAGGCGTGCACATCGACCGGCAGCGGGTCGCGGCGCCAGCCGGTTTCCAGCCACACCAGCAACACGGCAAAACCATGCAGCACGGCCTTGAGGATGCGCCCCTGGGGTGAATCGCCAGGCGCCGTGCGCTCCAGGTGGTCAGCCAGTTCCGAGCCGTGGTTGGGGCCGGCCACCGAGGTGACCGAAGCCACACGCTGCGGCCGCTTGGCGGCTGCGTAGCGCGCGCTCAGGGCACCCTGGCTGTGGCCGATCAGGTTGACCTTGTCGGCACCGGTACGGGTGCAGATATCTTCGATGATCTCCAGCAACTGCTCGCCGCGCACTTCGCTGGAATGCAGCGGCGACACCTGCACCGGGAACACCTGCGCCCCGCCCTTGCGCAGGGCTGGAACGATGCCGAACCAGTAGGGGTAGAGCACTACCCGGACAAACCCGAGCATGCCCGGCACCAGCACCAACGGGTATCGCGTGGCCAATTCCTGCTGCATTACCCCAGCCCCTTTCCGTGGACGACCGGCCAACACTACAGCGCCAATCATGACCATCGCAATCGAACTCCCGGCGCGCGCTGTGGTTCCAAACCACACAGACCCTTTGCAAGGAGCGGGACCATGTACAAGCAGACCCTGGCAATCCTTCTGGCAAGCGCCACCCTGGCCGCCTGCGGCAGCCGCCCGGAAAACCCGGTGGACTATGTCACCTACCGCGACGAACCGCTGGTCAAGCAGGTGGAGCACGGCATGACCATGCAAAAGGTCATCGCCATCGGCGGCAGCCCATCGAATGTGATCGACCTGCCGCACGGGGGTACCTGCAACGACTACATCCTCAACCGCGACGGCAAACAGCAGCCCTACTACGTGCGCTTCGATGCCACCGGCCACGTCGATGCCAAGGGCTTCAAAACCTGCAAACAACGTGAAGAAGACAGCGACGCCGTCCGCGGCGCGTAAGCCTCTCAAGACCTCCCATGACCACCCTGATGCTTCCGGAGATGAACATGAATGCGACTGAACTGACCGATGTGAAAACCCTGCGCGAACGTGCCCGCCAGCATGTGGAGCAAGGCGCCGTGACCGAGGGTTACCACGCCGACCGTCAGGAAATCCTGCGCTTGCTGAATGAATCGCTGGCCACCGAGCTGGTCTGCGTGCTGCGCTACAAGCGCCACTACTTCATGGCCAGCGGCATCAAGGCCAGCGCGGCTGCCGAGGAGTTTCTGGAGCATGCCAACCAGGAAGCCGAACATGCCGACAAGTTGGCCGAGCGCATCGTGCAGTTGGGCGGTGAGCCGGACTTCAACCCGGATAACCTGACAAAAAACTCCCATGCCCAGTACGTGGCGGGTAATTCGCTGAAAGAGATGGTGCTGGAAGACCTGGTGGCAGAGCGGATTGCCATTGATAGCTACCGCGAGATCATCCAGTACATCGGTGACAAGGACCCGACTACGCGGCGCATCTTCGAAGACATCCTGGCCCAGGAAGAAGAGCACGCGGACGACATGTCCGACCTGCTGCAAGGGCTGTAATTGCTGGGGGCGCTTTGCGCCCCTTTCGCGACACAAGGCCGCTCCTACAAGGGATCGCTTTCCCCTATAGGAGCGGCCTTGTGCCGCGAATGGGCCGCAACGCGGCCCCCATCACTTCTTGCCTTTCACTTCAGCTGGCGCCTTGCCCGCCTTCATCTGCTGCAACAGCGGCGTGCACTGGTTGGGATCATCCCCGCTGCTGGGCGCAATCAGCGCCAGCAACCCTGCCGCCGGCCCAGCCACCACCCCCAGCGCCACCATTCCCGCTCCGCGCAGCGCCAGCGGCAACGCCTGTACACCCGCATTCGGTTTGGCAAACGGCCCCCGCACATACAGCGGCGAACGCAGCGAGAACAGACGCAGCCCTTTCGATTCCGGGGTGATCTTCAAGTCCAGCTGCTCGCTGGCGAAGTTGGCCGTGCCGTTGATGTAGATGATCGCGTTCTCGGTATCGAAGATGAACAACCGCGTAGTCGCCAGGCCGTCCTTGAGACCGACATCGGCCGCTGCGCAATTGATCTTCACATCCTCATCACCAAACAGCTTGCCGACCACGTAGTTGCCCACGTTCAAGCCGGCGATTTCCATGAGGCTGCGGCTGATCGCGCCATCGTTGATGAGCATGCGCAGGTCGCCATTGGCCGTCCCCAGCAAGGCCGCAACCGAATTGCCACGGCCGCTGATGTCGGCATCGCCATTCAGTTCACCAAAGCTGGTCTGCATCGGTGCGAAGGTGGGGAACAATTGTTTGAGCTTGAAGCCCCGGGCAGTCAGCTGGGCGCGGCCCTGCAAGGGCACGCTGCGGCCGTCCAGGCGGATTTTGGAGGCCAGGTTGCCGCCGGCGACGCCAAACCGCAGGGGCTCCAGGCGCAACAGACCGTCTTCGAGCATCACATGGGCCGACAGGTCATTGAACGGCAGTTGCGTGCTGTGCACGATGCGCTTGCCGGCAAAGGTGACGTCGGCGTCCATCGCGCGCCAGCGTTCGGTGCGGAATTCTTCAACCGGCAGTACCTTGCCCGTCGGCTGCTTGCTGGCACCACCGCGGGCCTTCTGCTCGGCGTTGGAATCGGCGCCGATCAGCGGCGCCAGGTCCTTGAACAGCAACTGGTTAGACACCAGGTTGCCGGACAGCTTGGGCCGTGGCTGGCTGGCGACGAAGGCCAGGTCACCGTGGATGTCGCTGTCACCGATCTTGCCGTTGAAGCCCTGGTAGTTGAACGTTGCGCCTTGCGGCGCATGCAGGTTGGCGCTGAGACGACCGTCGGTCGAGTAGGCCGGGGTGTCCGGCAGGGTCACCCCGGTCAATGGGTAAAGGTTGCCCAGGCTGGCACCGGACAGACGCAGGCGCAGGTCGAGCGCGCCGAGGTTGCGCGGGTCGGTCAGGGTGCCGGCGAGCACCACATGGGTGTCGGCGATGCGCACATCGGCTTGCAGCGGGAACGGCTGGCTGGCGTCCTGCAGGGCCAGCAGGCCGCCGATCTTGCCGGTGCCGGACACCGGCTGGCCTTTGTAGCGGCCTTGGGCCTTGAGGCCGAAGGCGTAGTCCTGTGCACCACCGGCCTTCTCGGCGCTGGCCTTGCCGACAATGTCGCTGAACGGGATCGGCTTGCCCAGCGGGTCGATCTGCACCTTCATGCTGGTTTTCAGGGTCTGGTCGTCGAAGCTGACATTACCCTGGTCGAAACCGATCGCACCGATGTCCAGCTTCCATGTGGACGGTTCTGCGTTTTCATCCTTGGGGCCGAAGTCGAACGTCCAGTTGGCACGGCCATCGGCCAGGCGAGTGAGGCTGGCAGTGGGTTTGGTCAGGTCGATGCGCGGGATGCTGATCTGCTGGAACAGCAGCGGCAACGGCGCCAGGCGGAACTCCACGCGCTCCAGGCCGACCATCTTCGGTTCCTTGAGCCAATCCGGGTTGCCCAGGGTCAGGTCCTCGGCAATGAAATGCGGCCATGGCACCCAGGCACGCCAGCCACCCTCTTCAGGCTCGGTGCGCCAGTGCACGGCCAGGTTGCCGTTGATTGCGAAGGGCCGGTGCAGGGCCTCGGAAACCTTTTCGTTGAGCAGGGGCTTTACGCGGTTCCAGTCGAAGGTAGCGATCACCACCACCAGAATCGCCAGCAGGGTTAACAGGGTGGCGAGGGCCCAGAGGAGGATTCTGGCGGGACGCGTCATTGCGTGATTCTCCTTGCGGTATGGCACAAAACGGGTGCAGCGATGGCAGTCAATATGTCGGACTGTGGAAAACCCGTGGGGTTTTATCGAGAGCGCCATGATAGCGAAGTTTTCCTGGCCCTTTGCTCAGCAATACGTCGCGCCAGGCGCTGCCTGCCACCCGGCAGCAGCCGGTTCAAGTCGTCGCCAGCCGACCGGAAAAGGGCTTTCTAGAGAGGTTTCCAACCTCTATCAATGCGGTCGATTGTTACCATTACCCGTATGAACTTCTCTCTGGCGTTACCGAGCGTAGCATTGGCTCCGTACCCACTTTCCAGCCCCCGAGAGGAGCACCGAAATCATGAAACGCCACCTGCTGACCCTGACCCTGTCCATCCTGGCTGCCAACGCTTTTGCCCTGCCAGCCGACGAGCAACACCTCACCGCCGAATCCCGCTCCAGCGCTGCCGAAATCGCCCAGCCGCTGAAAACCATTGCCGAAGGTGGCTCTGATCGCCTGATCGAACGCACTGGCCGCGTAGCCGAAGGTGGCTCGGACCGCCTGATCGAACAAGCTGGCCGCGTTGCTGAAGGTGGCTCCGATCGCCTGATCGAACAGGCTGGCCGCGTTGCTGAAGGTGGCTCCGATCGCCTGATCGAACAGGCTGGCCGCGTTGCTGAAGGTGGCTCCGATCGCCTGGTTGAAATCAGCCGTGTGAGCTGATCACCATGGCGGAAAAGAACAACCTATGTCACACCGCTTGCTCCCCTCCAGGCCCGGTCCATTGACCGGGCTTTGTTTTTTTATCTAGAGTGCCCAGCCTTACCGTCACAGAAGCCCGCATCATGCTGCCGCGCGCCGAACAGAAGCTACAGACCCGCCAGGCCCTGCTCGATGCCGCCTGCCTGCTCATGGAGAGTGGCCGTGGTTTCGGCAGTGTCAGCCTGCGCGAAGTGGCGAAGACCGCTGGCATCGTGCCGACCGGCTTCTACCGGCATTTCCCCGACATGGACGCCCTGGGCCTGGCCCTGGTGGCCGAAATCGACACCACCTTCCGCCAGACCATCCGCCTGGTGCGCCAGAACGAATTCGAACTGGGCGGCATCACCGATGCTTCGGTGCGCATTTTCCTCGACGTGGTAGCCGCCCACCGCGCGCAGTTCCTGTTCCTGGCCCGCGAACAGTACGGCGGCTCACAGGCCGTGCGCCAAGCCATCGCCCGCCTGCGCCAGGATATCAGCGACGATCTGGCCACCGACCTTGCGCGCATGAAGCGCTGGCAGCACCTGGACAGCGCCGCACTGGCGGTGATGGCCGACCTGGTAGTGAAGACCGTGTTCGCTACCCTGCCCGAGCTTATCGACAGCCCCGATTCAAGTTATCCACAGGCACTGACGGCGCAGGAAAAGATCACCCAGCAATTGCGCTTCATCTTCGTCGGCGCGCGGCATTGGCAAGGGCTCGGCAACCCGGGCTGATGGGTTGCCTGTGCCGGCCCCTTCGCGGGCTTGCCCGCTCCCACAGGTCACCCATATAGCTCGGGCCTGTGGTGATCCTGTGGGAGCGGGCAAGCCCGCGAAGGGGCCGGCACAGGCTACTGAAAACGCCAGTTCTGCTACCATGGCGCCCTGCCCGACAGCGACGAGCGCCGAAATGTCCGACCCCCGCCCCACCCTGCCTGAACTGGCCCGCTTCAACCAGCACTTCGCCGAATGCATCGTGCCGTTGTGGCAAGGCCCGGGCTGGAATGCCGACCTGGCCCTGCCCTACGAGGCCCTGGACGCCCAGCACCAGCCCTTGCCGGTGCAGCGCTATCGGGCCATGGCCTGCGCACGCCAGCTGTACCTGTTCAGCAGCCGTATCGGGCAACCGGGCGCAGCCGAGCGGGCGGCGGCGTTGTTCCGCTCGCTGCAAAAGCATTTTCACGACGCCGAACACGGTGGCTGGTTCTACAGCATCGACGCCCAGGGCAAGCCGCTGGACCGGCGCAAGGACCTGTACACCCACGCGTTCATCGTGTTTGCCTGCGCGCACTACTGGGGCAAGGTGCGCGAAAGCCTGGTGGAATCCACACTGAACGCCGCGCTGGACATCATCGACCAACAGTTCGCCCGTGACGACGGCCTGTACGAAGCCAGCCTGGGCGAAGACTGGGCAGACCTCGCCAGCGGCCCGCTGCAGAACCCGCAGATGCACCTGGCCGAGGCGTTCCTGCAGGTGTTGGCGGTGCGTGACGATGAACATACCCAGCAGTCGCTGCTGCAACTGTGCCGGGCGCTTGAGGCGCACTTCATCGAACCGGCCCACGGCCTGATGCTGGAAAAGCCACGCGGGGCTGTGGATAACTGGTTCGAGCCGGGGCACCAGTTCGAGTGGTTCTACCTGCTGCATACCTCGCCGCTGCTGCGTGACACGCCGCTGCATGCATCCATCGACCGGGCGTTCGGCTTTGCCGAGCAGTTCGGGGTGAAGAATGGTGCAGTGCTGGCGATGCTGGATGTGGATGGCCAGGTGCTGGATGCCACACAACGGGTTTGGGCACAGGCGGAGTACCTGCGAGCGCTGGTGCTGCGCGCTGGCGGGGAGGCGAAATTGCCGGAGCAGTTGCAGGTGCTGGAAGCGCGGTTCTTGCGGGAAGCAGGCTGGTATGAGTGCCGGGATGGTGAGGGCAACGTCAGCCGGCATGATATGCCTTCTACTACGCCCTATCATTTGGCGACCTGCCTGGAAGGGTTGCAGCGTCTGAGCTGACGCTTTCGCAGCACAAGGCTGCTCCTACAGAAACCTGCGCAATGCCTGTAGGAGCAGCCTTGTGCTGCGAATGGGCCGCAAAGCGGCCCCGCTTTCCTGAATCAGCCCTTGACCGAACGGTCGATGGAGAACCCAGCCCAATCCTGGCTCACCGGCATCAGCTCCAGGCTGTTGATGTTGATGTGCGCCGGCTGGTTGAGGATCCAGAAGATGGTCTCGGCAATGTCCTGCGGCTGGATCGGCTCGGCACCCGCGTAAGTGGCGTCGTACTTGGCCTGGTCACCGCCGAAGCGCACCAGCGAGAACTCGCTCTCGCACAGGCCCGGCTCGATATTGCTCACGCGCACGCCAGTGCCACGCAGGTCGCAGCGCAGGCTCAGCGAGAACTGGCCGACAAAAGCCTTGGTGCCGCCGTACACATTACTGCCCGGGTACGGGTAGTTGCCCGCCACAGAACCTACGTTGAGGATCGACGCGCCGCGACCGTGGGCGATCAGGCGTGGCAGCAGCAGGCGGGTGGTGTACATCAGGCCCTTGATGTTGGTGTCGACCATGGTTTCCCAGTCGTCCAGGCTGCAGTTCTGCGCCGCATCCACACCCAGTGCCAGGCCGGCATTGTTGACCAGGCCGCGAATCTTTTCGAACCCGGCCGGCAAGCTGGCGATAGCCTGTTCCATAGCCTTGCGGTCACGCACGTCAAGCACCAGGCCGTGTACTTCGGTCTTGGCCGACAGCTCGGCGCACAGGGCGTCCAGGCGCTCCTTGCGGCGGCCAGTGAGCACCAGCTTCCAGCCAGCTTCGGCAAAGCGGCGGGCGGTGGCCTCGCCGAAACCGGATGTGGCGCCAGTGATGAATACGGTGAACGTCATGCTCTGTTCCTCACGGTAGGTTGTCATCGGCAGCTTTGCAGCATGCCCGCGCCGTGCGCTGGCAGCAAGCCGTTCAGGGGGCTGTACATTTTTTGTACATGTGCGGCAAACCCTTGCGGCAGAAGGCTCGGCGCCAGCTATGCGCATGTTATCCACAAGGCTTTCCCCACGGATTGGGGGCAACTCGTCCACAGTGCGGAACCCTTTCAGCGTTGCGTGGTCGGTGGATATCTTTTCGGTGAGGATGCAAAGCTTTCAAGCATGCTGCCTGCAGCAGTCTGTCCAAGGTTTTCCCACAGAGTTATCCACAGCCTTGGCGCTGATTTGGAGGTGCTTTCGGGCCTGTGAAAAAGCTTGAAAAGTCATCCACAGGAAGGATGTGATCAAAAAATGATCGCATCGCTGCAGGGCACGATATCAAAGGGCTTGAGCGAGATGCCACCATGTTTTCCACAGGCGGTTCCACATTATCCGTGGACAAGATCAAGCCTGTGGAAACAAGGGCTTGCGAGGGAATATTGGCGGGTATCGAGAGCAAGACGCGGCAAGTTGTCCACATGGGAAATGGGGCTGCTTTGCAGCCCATCGCCGGCAAGCCAGCTCCCACAGGTAAAACACTGCCTTCAAGGTTTGTGCGATCTCTGTGGGAGCTGGCTTGCCGGCGATGGGCCGCAAGGCGGCCCCGGATGTAACTCAGTGCCCGCCAAGATAGGCGTTGCGCACTTCCTCGTTGACCAGCAGCTCCTGCCCGGTCCCGGTCATGCGAATCTCCCCGTTGACCATCACATACGCCCGGTCGGACAGCTTCAACGCATGGTTGGCGTTCTGCTCCACCAGGAAAATGGTCATCCCGGTCTTGGCCAGCTCACGCAGGGTCGAAAAGATCTGCTTGACCACGATCGGCGCCAGCCCCAGCGAGGGCTCATCCAGCAACAGCAACTTCGGCCGGCTCATCAGCGCCCGGGCAATCGCCAGCATCTGCTGCTCGCCCCCGGACATGGTCATGGCCCGCTGGTTACGCCGCTCCTTCAGCCGCGGGAACAGCTCGTACATGCGCTGCATGTCTTCATCGGCATGCTTGTCGCCGATGGGGATGGTACCCATCATCAGGTTCTCCTCGACGGACATGTCGGGGAACACCCGGCGCCCTTCCGGCGATTGGGCGATACCGTTGGAAGCAATGTAGTGCGACGACTTGCGGGTAATGTCGGTGCCTCGATAAACGATATGCCCGGACGCAGCGCGAGGCTGGCCGAAGATCGACATCAGCAGGGTCGACTTGCCAGCCCCGTTGGCACCGATCAGGCTGACCGTCTCGCCCTCGTTGATGTGCATCGAAACCTTTTTCAGCGCCTGGATCGGCCCGTAGAACACGTCCAGGTCTTTCAGTTCGAGAATGGGTGCACTCATACCAGTTCCTCTTCATCTGCACCCAGGTAGGCGGCGATCACCGTCGGGTTGTGGCGGATTTCCTGCGGCGCGCCTTCGGCAATCACGTTGCCGTGGTCCAGCACCACGATATGGTCGGAAATGCTCATGACCATGCCCATGTCGTGCTCGATCAGCACCACGGTGATGTCGTGCTCGTCACGCAGCACACGAATCATGCGGCTGAGGGCTTCGGTTTCCTGCGGGTTCAGGCCCGCCGCCGGTTCGTCCAGGCAGATGATCTTCGGCCGCGTGCACATGGCCCGGGCAATTTCCAGGCGGCGCTGCTGGCCGTACGACAGCTCGCCGGCCAGGCGGTTGGCGCAGTCGACCAGGTCGACCACTTCCAGCCAGTAGAATGCGTGGTCCAGCGCATCGCTCTCGGCCTTGCGGTAGGCCTTGGTGTTGAGTACCCCGGCCAGCAGGTTACGGTTGACCCACATATGCTGGGCCACCAGCAGGTTCTCCACCACCGACATTTCCTTGAACAGGCGAATGTTCTGGAAGGTGCGCGCCAGGCCTGCGCGGTTGACCAGGTGGGTACCGCCGAACATCTTGTAGTACATGCGGTTGGCAAAGCGCGCCGGCGAGATGAAGTCCGCCGCCTGGAAGCGCTCGCCAAGCAGCTGGATGACGTTGGTGTGGCTGCCGCGCACGTTCAGCTCGATGCGCCCGCCACTGGCCTTGTAGAAACCCGTCAGGCAGTTGAACACCGTGGTCTTGCCCGCCCCGTTGGGGCCGATCAGGGCGAATATCTGGTTGCGCCGGACCTTCAGGCTGACATCGCTCAGCGCCTTGATGCCGCCGAACTGCATCATCAGGTTGTCGACCGAGAGAATGATATCGTCGCTCATGGCGCCACTCCTTTACGCGGGGTCACACCGGTACGGCTGATGCGGATCAGCCCACGCGGTCGCCAGATCATCATCAGCACCATCAGCACCCCGAACAACAGCACCCGGTATTCAGAGAAGCTGCGCAGCAGTTCGGGCGCCACGGTCAGCACGAACGCCGCGATCACTACGCCCACGGTCGAGCCCATGCCACCCAGCACGACGATGGCGAGGATCAGCGCCGACTCGAAGAAGGTGAACGACGACGGGTTGACGAAGCCCTGGTAGGTGGCAAAGAACACCCCGGCCAAGCCGGCAGTGGAGGCCCCCAGGGTAAACGCCGAAAGCTTGACCAGTACGTGGTTCAGGCCCATCGAGCGGCAGGCGATCTCGTCTTCACGCAGCGCTTCCCAAGCGCGGCCGACCGGCATGCGGGTGAGGCGGTGCTTGATGTAAAGCACAGCCAGCACCACCAGGAACAGCACCGCGTAGATGAACACGAACTTGAGGTTGGCGTTGTAATCGAAGCCGAAGAACTCGTGGATCGGTACCCCGCCATCCTTGGCCCGGCGGCCGAATTCCAGGCCGAAGAAGGTTGGCGAAGGGGCCGGCATGCCGTTGGGGCCACCGGTGAACGACAACCAGTTGTTCAGCACCAGGCGGATGATCTCGCCAAAGCCCAGGGTCACGATAGCCAGGTAGTCGCCGTGCATTCGTAGCACCGGGAAGCCCAGTATGCACCCCGCCAACGCGGCGGCGATGGCCGCCAGGGGTAGCACGCTCCAGAAACCCAGGCCGAGGTACTGGTAACCCAGTGCCAGGCCGTAGGCACCAATGGCATAGAACGCCACGTAGCCCAGGTCGAGCAGGCCGGCCAGGCCGACCACGATGTTAAGGCCAAGCCCCAGCAACACGTAGATCAGGCCGAGGATGACCACGGTCAGCAGGTACTTGTTGGCAAAGATCGGGAAGACGATGGCAATCACCACCAGCGCCGGGATGATGTAGCGCAAGCGCGACTTGTAGTCCGGTGCGTTCACATGCACACCCGAGCCACCGCTGTCGAAGCCCTGGAGCATGCGCACGCCAGCGGCGCTCTGCAGGTACAGGCTGAGCAGGAAGCGCCCCACCATCACCCCGCCGACCAGCCAGGCCACCCGGCGCGGCTCGGCATTGAAGGTGTAGCCGTCGAGCACTACGCCGACGACCGGGCCAAACACGATGAGTGCCAGCAGGCCGGCGACGAGGGTCTCCAGCAGGCTGCGTTTAAGGTCGAAACCCTTGGTTTCGCTGACAGAGGCAGTTTTGGCAACGGACATGTTCACACCTTAGCCACGAGCGGGCGACCCAGCAGGCCTTGTGGGCGGAAGATAAGGATCATCACCAGCAGCGAGAAGCTGAACACGTCCTTGTAGTCGGAGTTGATCAGGCCAGAGAACAGCGACTCGGAAATACCCAGGATGATGCCGCCAAGCATGGCGCCAGGCAGCGAGCCGATACCACCGAGCACTGCGGCGGTGAACGCCTTGATGCCGATGATGAAGCCGGCGTAGAAGTCGAAGGTGCCGTAGTTCATGGTGATCAACACACCGGCCAGGGCGGCCATTACCGCACCGATGACAAACACGTAGGAAATCACCCGGTCGGTGTTGATGCCCAGGATCGAGGCCATCTTGCGGTCTTGCTGGGTGGCACGGCACATGCGGCCGAGCTTGGTGTACTTGATCACGTAGGTGAGCAGGCCCATGCCCACGAAGGCGGCGATCAGGATGAAGATCTTGGTGTAGGTCAGTTGCACGAAGCCGGTGCCGACTTCGACACGCAAAGCCCCTTCAAGCAGGGTGGGCACGCCTTGCTGGCGGGCGCCCTGGCTGATCTGTGCGTAGTTCTGCAGGATCAGCGAGATGCCGATGGCACTGATCAGCGGCGCCAGGCGGGTGGAGTTACGCAGGGGTTTGTAGGCGATGCGTTCGATGGTGAACCCATAGACGCCCGTGACGACGACGGTGAACAACAGCGTACCCAACATCAGTAGCGGGAACGACTCGACGCCGAAGTAGGCCAGCAATGCCAGGCTGATTGCCGCGAGGTACGCGGAAATCATATACACCTCGCCGTGCGCGAAGTTGATCATGCCGATAATGCCATAGACCATTGTGTAGCCGATGGCGATCAGGCCATAGACCGACCCGAGGGTCAGGCCGTTGACCAGTTGCTGCAGGAAAATACCATCCATAACGCAATCTCACCTGATGGAGATTGCACGAGCGCCGACCACAGCAGGCCACGGATAAAGCGGCCCCCGCAGTGCAGAACCGTGCAGATCTCCGAATAAAGACAGGTACCGCAGGGGCTTGGGCCCGAGCATCAGCCCGGGCCGTGGGCCGTTATTATTTTTGTTTTTCCAGCTGGTGGTACTTACCGTCTTTGTCCCACTGGTAGACCACGTAGTCGGACACGGTCAGGTCACCCTTGCTGTCCCACTTCTTCTCGCCCATGACGGTCTTGACCGGGTTGGCCTTCAGCCACTTGGCCGCGTCTTCGCCCTTGTTCGACTTGGCGCCGTTGAACGCAGCGGCCAAGGCTTCCAGCGAGGCGTAGGCGTACAGGGTGTAGCCTTCAGGTTCGGTACCGGCCTTGCGGAACTCTTCCACCACCGCCTTGCTGTCTGGCAGCAGGCGCGGGTCGGCGCCGAAGGTCATGTACACGCCATCGACGTACTGCGCGCCGCCAGCGGTAGACACCAGTTCGTCGGTGACGATGCCATCATCGGACATGAACTTGACGTCCTTCAGGCCCTGCTCGCGCAGCTGGCGTACCAGCGGGCCGGCCTCTGGGTGCAGGCCGCCGAAGTAGACAACGTCGGCACCGGTGGAGCGGATTTTGGTAACCACGGCGCTGAAGTCTTTCTCGCCACGGGTCAGGCCTTCATACAGCACCGGCTTCACGCCGCGCTTCTCAAGCTGCGCCTTGGTCGCATCGGCCAGGCCCTGGCCGTAGGTGTCCTTGTCGTGCAGCACCGCGACTTTCTTGCCCTTGAGCACGTCGACGATGTAGTCACCGGCCACGATGCCCTGCTGGTCGTCACGGCCGCACATGCGGAACATCGCGCTGAGGCCGCGCTCGGTCACTTGTGGGTTGGTAGAGCCCGGAGTAATGGCGATGATGCCCGCTTCGTCATACACCTCGGACGCCGGAATGGTGTTGGAAGAACAGAAGTGGCCCACTACGCCGATCACCTTGTCCTGATCGGCCAGGCGGTTGGCTACCGCCACGGCCTGCTTCGGTTCGCAGGCATCGTCGCCTTTGACCAGGACGATTTTCTCGCCGTTGACGCCACCGGCTGCGTTGATCTTGTCGGCCGCTGCCTGCGCACCTTTCATGTACTGCTCGCCAAACGCCGCGTTAGCCCCGGTCATTGGGCCCGCTACACCGATCTTGACGTCGGCCTGAACATACGAAGAAACACCCAGGGCCGTAGCGACGGCCAGTGCCAGGAAACCTTTCTTGTAAAACGTCTGCGACATGAGGTGGTGCTCCTAGAGTTTTTTTTGGTTGGCACTACAACTTCTCAACCCTGTGCTCAGAGCAAGGGCCGTGCCATAGGTTTTGTCTTCCGGGAAAACACACTGCGCAGGTGCACTGCAGGCGACCGACGGCCTTTTCTTTATTGAGCGTGCAACCGTCTGCCGCGCGGCAGGCGCCACCACACGTACAGACAAGGAGCAACCGCCATGTGCCATCATTGCAACCCTGGCAAGTGTTTACGTGCAACCGCCCTGTAACAGCGGACGTCACCGAAGTGCACACCGCTGGTGCGCGACTGCTACAGGCGGCACCGTTTGAAGGCTAGCCGGTGCACAGAAAAACACCTCTGTTTTGGCTGTTCCGGCCTCTTCGCGGGCTCGCCCGCTCCCACAGGTATGGCGCTCACCTGTGTCTCAGCGGGGTCCCTGTGGGAGCGGGCGAGCCCGCGAAGAGGCCGGAACAGCCACACAAGGTGTAAAAGGCTGGCACAATGTCGGCCATTCGCCGCTTCCGGAGCCCCCTTGATGAGCGAAAGCGCATTCGCCGAGCGCATCGTGCACAACCTGCTCGACACCGACTTCTACAAACTCACCATGATGCAGGGTGTGCTGCACAACTACCCGGACGCCGACGTCGAATGGGAATTCCGCTGCCGCAACGGCGAGGACCTGCGCCCTTACCTGGGCGATATCCGCCACCAGCTCGAACTGCTCAGCGACCTCACCCTGGATGATGGCCAGCTGGCCTTCCTCGAACGCATCAGCTTCCTGAAGCCCGACTTCCTGCGCTTTCTGCGCCTGTTCCGCTTCAACCTTCGGTACGTGCGTATCGGCATTGAAAACGACCAGCTGTTCCTGCGCCTGAAAGGCCCGTGGCTGCATGTGATCCTGTTCGAAGTCCCGCTGCTGGCCATCATCAGCGAAGTGCGCAACCGCCATCTGCACCCGCACATGCGCCTGGCCGAAGCGCGCGACCAGCTGTACCGCAAGTTCGACTGGCTGCGTGCGCATGCCAGCGATGACGAACTGGCCGAACTGCAGGTAGCCGACTTCGGCACCCGTCGGCGTTTTTCCAGCCGTGTCCAGGAAGACGTGGTGCGGGTGCTACGCGACGACTTCCCGGCCCGCTTCGTCGGCACCAGCAACGTCGACCTGGCATGGAAACTGGATATCAAGCCGCTGGGCACCATGGCCCATGAATGGATCATGGCCCACCAGCAGCTCGGCCCACGGCTGATCGACAGCCAGATCGCCGCACTGGACTGCTGGGTGCGCGAGTACCGCGGCCTGCTTGGCATTGCCCTGACCGACTGCATCACCATGGATGCGTTCCTCGGCGATTTCGACCTGTACTTCGCCAAGCTCTTCGACGGCCTGCGCCACGACTCGGGCGAGCCGGTGGCCTGGGCGGAGAAAGCCATTGCCCATTACCAGAAGCTGGGTATCGACCCGATGACCAAAACCCTGGTGTTTTCCGACGGCCTCAACCTGACCCGCTCGCTGGAGATCTTCCGTGCCCTGCGTGGTCGCATCAACGTCAGCTTTGGCATCGGCACCAACCTGACATGTGACATACCGGGTGTGGCCCCGATGAGCATCGTGCTTAAAATGACCGACTGTAACGGCGCGCCGGTGGCCAAGATCTCGGACGAAGCCGCCAAGACCCAGTGCCGTGACGAGAACTTCGTCGCCTACATGCGCCACGTATTCAAAGTCCCCAGCAAGGAGTAACCCATGCAAGCGGTTCAGCAAGAGATTGCCCAGGCGCTGAAGGTACAGCCGCCGTTCGCCGACGCTACCGCGCTTGAGGCCGAAGTCGCCCGGCGTGTGGCGTTCATCAAGGACTGCCTGGCCAACGCCCGGCTCAAGACCCTGGTGCTGGGCATCAGCGGCGGTGTCGACTCGCTGACTGCCGCCCTGCTCGCCCAGCGCGCCGTGAATGAACTGCGCGCCGAAACCGGCGACAAGGCCTACACCTTCATTGCCGTGCGCCTGCCCTACCAGGTGCAGCATGACGAACATGACGCCCAGGCCTGCCTGGACGTGATCAAGGCCGATGAAGTGCACACGGTGGATATCGCCCCGGCGGTGCGTGCATTGGCCGCTGAAGTGGAGGCGTTGAAGAACGGCTCGCCGACGTTGGTGGACTTTGTGGTGGGCAACGTCAAGGCACGTACCCGCATGGTTGCCCAGTACACCATCGCCGGCGCCCGCGCGGGCCTGGTGATCGGTACCGACCACGCCGCCGAGGCGGTGATGGGCTTCTTTACCAAGTTTGGTGATGGTGCCTGCGACCTGGCGCCGCTGAGCGGGCTGGTGAAGAACCAGGTACGGGCCATTGCGCGCAGCTTTGGCGCACCAGAGGCACTGGTGGAGAAGGTGCCGACTGCCGACCTTGAGGACCTGGAGCCGGGCAAACCGGACGAAGCGTCCCATGGCGTGACCTACCAGCAGATCGACGCTTTCCTGCATGGGTTGCCGGTTGATCAGGCGGCGTTCGATATCATCGTTGCTACCTACCGCAAGACCCAGCACAAGCGCGAACTGCCGTTCGCCCCGTAAAAGCTTCGCGGGCACGCCCGCTCCCACAGGATTGTCACTGCCCTTGAAAACAGTGATTAACCTGTGGGAGCGGGCGTGCCCGCGAATAGGCCCGAGAGGCCTACACAGCTGTCATTACTTGACGACGACCTTGCCTTTCATCATCGAGATGTGGCCCGGGAAGGTGCAGAAGAAGCTGTAGTCACCACCGGCTTCCAGCTTGGAAGTGTCGAACTTCACTTCGGTCTCTTTTTCCGGTGCGCCGATCATCGCAGTGTGGGCGATGATGTTGGCGTTATCTTCCTTCAGGTAGCCCTTTTCAATGCCCTGGGTCATGCCTTCAGTGGCAATGGCCTGCATGTCGGCAGTCTTGCTGATCACCAGGTTGTGGCCCATGACGTTCTTCGGCAGGTTGCCGGAGTGGGTCAGTTTGACGGTGAATTCCTTGCAGCTCTTGTCGACGGTGAATTCCTTGGTGGTATAGGACATCTGGTCCGTCGATTCGACAGTCACCGAACATTCGGCTGCAAAGACAGAGGCGCTGGCGAGGGTCAGCAGGGATACCGCTACAGCTTTCGCAAACATCATGAATCTCCTTGGCAGGGTTTTATCAATTGCGAGACTGCCTGAAACCGTTC
This sequence comes from Pseudomonas sp. BP01, assembly GCF_022760795.1. NCBI lineage: Bacteria > Pseudomonadati > Pseudomonadota > Gammaproteobacteria > Pseudomonadales > Pseudomonadaceae > Pseudomonas > Pseudomonas sp. BP01. The sequence goes on along the minus strand of NZ_JAFBKA010000018.1, from coordinate 60,361 downwards.
GGCCCCTTTCTGATATGAGTCAAGGGGGCGTCAAGAGGCCAGCCAGTAGAATTGTTCAATGGATTGTATACAACCAATCTAAGAGCACATCATGCCCTTTTACTAGACGATGGGACAACCTCTCATTTAGGAGCAATACCAAATGCCCATCTCTGCCTTCATTAACAGCCTGCTCGCCGCCTATGCCCACGGGGCCACGGGTGCCATCTGCGAATTCTCCCGCCCGGAATGAACACGGCCTTGGAAGCGACGGGCATGCGCCGTACCCTGTCCACCTGAGTGACAGGAGATGAGCAATGCCCGTACGTTCCGTTTGTGTGTTCTGCGGCGCCAGCATCGGCGCCAACCCTGCCTACCGTGAAGCCGCCATCGCACTTGGCCAGGCCATAGCGCGTCGCGGCCTGACCCTGGTCTATGGCGGCGGTGCGGTCGGCCTGATGGGCACCGTGGCCGACGCGGCCATGGCGGCCGGTGGCGAAGTGATCGGGATCATCCCCGAAAGCCTGATGAACGCCGAAATCGGCCACAAGGGCCTCAGCCGCCTGGAAGTGGTCGACGGCATGCATGCACGCAAGGCACGCATGGCCGAGCTGAGCGATGCCTTCATCGCCCTGCCGGGTGGGCTGGGTACGCTGGAAGAATTGTTCGAAGTCTGGACCTGGGGGCAACTGGGCTATCACGCCAAGCCGTTGGGGCTGCTGGATGTGAACGGCTTCTACGCGAAGCTGGGCGGGTTCCTCGACCATATCGTCGAAGAAGGTTTTGTGCGGCCGCAGCATCGGGCGATGTTGCTGCTGGGGCAGCAGCCGGACGCGCTGCTGGACGGGATGGACCGCTTTGTGGCGCCGGTGGTGCCAAAGTGGGTCGGCAAGCAGCCTGACTAAACCCGATACAGGGGCTGCTATGCAGCCCAATCGCCGGCAAGCCAGCTCCCACAGAGATTGCACAAAGCCCAAAGCTTGCGCTGTCACTGTGGGAGCTGGCTTGCCGGCAATTGGGCCGCAAAGCGGCCCCCGAAATCAGCGCGGAATAACGGGCTGACGCGGCTTCTTGTTACCCTTGCCGCCCTTGGCTGCTTCCTTGCGTTCCTTGGCCGCCTGCTGGTTACGCGCAAACGCCTCGGCCTTGGCCTTCTCACGCTTGTCCCACGGCTTGCTGCCATCGCTGCCACGCGGCGGCAGGCCGGTGTGCTGGGTGAGGATCTTCTGCTCCTTGCCCACTTTATGGCTGCCCGCTGGCGTCGAGTTCTTGCGGCGCGCGCTCTGGTACGTGTCGGATTGCGGCTGGTGCAACGGGATCAGCTGGTGCTTGCCCGGCCCAATCAGGTCGGCGCGGCCCATACGCTCCAGGGCTTCACGCAGCATCGGCCAGCCCTTCGGGTCGTGGTAGCGCAAAAACGCCTTGTGCAGGCGGCGTTGCTCGTCGCTCTTGACGATCTCAACCCCTTCACTCTTGTAGGTCACCTTGCGCAGCGGGTTCTTGCCCGAGTGGTACATGGCCGTGGCCGAGGCCATCGGCGACGGGTAGAACGCCTGTACCTGGTCGGCGCGGAAGCCGTTGCCTTTCAGCCACAGGGCCAGGTTCATCATGTCTTCGTCGGTGGTGCCCGGGTGCGCGGCGATGAAGTACGGGATCAGGTACTGCTCCTTGCCCGCCTCTTTCGAGTACTTCTCGAACATACGCTTGAAGCGGTCGTACGAGCCGATACCCGGCTTCATCATCTTGTCCAGCGGGCCACGCTCGGTGTGCTCCGGGGCAATCTTCAGGTAGCCGCCCACGTGGTGGGTAACCAGTTCCTTGACGTACTCCGGTGACTCCACGGCCAAGTCATAGCGCAGGCCCGAGGCGATCAGGATCTTCTTCACACCTGGCAGGGCACGGGCCTTGCGGTACAGCTCGATCAGCGAGCTGTGGTCGGTGTTGAGGTTTTCGCAGATACCCGGGAACACGCACGACGGCTTGCGGCAGTGCTTCTCGATTTCATGGCTCTTGCAGGCGATGCGGTACATGTTGGCGGTTGGCCCGCCAAGGTCGGAGACCACGCCGGTGAAGCCCGGCACCTTGTCGCGCATTTCTTCGATCTCGTGCAGGATCGACTCGTGCGAGCGGTTCTGGATGATGCGGCCTTCGTGCTCGGTGATCGAGCAGAAGGTACAGCCACCGAAGCAGCCACGCATGATATTCACCGAGAAACGGATCATCTCGTAGGCCGGGATGCGCTCCTTGCCATAGGCCGGGTGCGGCACACGGGCGTAAGGCATGCCGAACACGTAGTCCATTTCTTCGGTGGTCATGGGGATGGGTGGCGGGTTGAACCACACATCCACTTCGCCATGCTTCTGCACCAGGGCGCGGGCGTTGCCCGGGTTGGTCTCCAGGTGCAGCACGCGGTTGGCGTGGGCATAGAGCACCGGGTCGTTACGCACCTTTTCGAACGAAGGCAGGCGGATTACCGACTTTTCCCGGGTCACGGCCGGGCTGTCGAGAATCTGCACCACCTTGGCTTCGTTCGGGTCTTCCTGGTCGCCCTTGGCCTGCTCGATGGCGCAGGCCTGGGTGTCCTGGGTGTTCACGTACGGGTTAATGATCTTGTCGACCCGGCCTGGGCGGTCGATACGGGTGGAGTCGATCTCGTACCAGCCCTGCGGGGTGTCACGGCGCACGAACGCGGTGCCGCGGATGTCAGTGATGCTCTCGATCGTCTCGCCACTGGCCAGGCGCTGGGCCACCTCGACCACCGCACGCTCGGCGTTGCCGAACAGCAGGATGTCAGCGCTGGCATCGATCAGGATCGAGTGACGCACCTTGTCCTGCCAGTAGTCGTAGTGGGCGATGCGGCGCAGCGAAGCCTCGATGCCGCCGAGTACGATCGGCACATGCTTGTAGGCTTCCTTGCAGCGCTGGCTGTACACCAGGCTGGCGCGGTCCGGACGGCTGCCTGCCAGGCCACCAGGGGTATAGGCATCGTCGGAACGGATCTTCTTGTCGGCGGTGTAGCGGTTGATCATGGAGTCCATGTTGCCCGCGGCCACGCCGAAGAACAGGTTCGGCTCGCCAAGCTTCATGAAGTCGTCTTTCGACTGCCAGTTCGGCTGGGCGATGATACCTACGCGAAAGCCCTGGGCTTCCAGCAGGCGGCCGATGATGGCCATGCCGAACGACGGATGGTCGACGTAGGCATCACCGGTCACGATGATGATGTCGCAGGAATCCCAGCCGAGCAGATCCATCTCCTGCCTGCTCATTGGCAGGAAAGGTGCTGGCCCGAAGCATTCGGCCCAGTACTTGGGATAGTCGTAGAGTGGTTTGGCTGCTTGCATGTCAGTGACCGGTTCTGGTGTGCAGGGAAATCGCGGGCGCGGAATATAGCACAAATTTTGACCAAATCCGACTGTCTTCGTGGGGATTGGTGGGTTGGGCGACGGTTGGGTGAAAGCTGCCAGGTGCTTGGCTTGGGGCTTGTAGTGGAGTCGCAAGTTGTCCGACACAGCAGTTTCAGCGCCTGTGAGATCGAGCGCCGCGCGGGCGGCGCTCGATCTCACAGGCGCTGAAACTGTTGTGTCGAATACATGGCGGCCTTCATGCAGCCTGAAGGCCAACCCCTCACTGCTTCATGCCCAACTCCGCATCATCCATCAGCGCCTTGGCCATCGCACTCAGGTAATGGGCAGCCCAGATCATCATCGGCTTTTCATCCATCAGCCCGGTGATGGTCAATTCGCGCACATAGCCCATCAACTCTGAAGACTGCTCGCGGGCATCTCTGCACGGGATACCGGGCTCGATGCGGAACAATGGATGAGTGCCGTTCTCGCCCTGATAGAACGTGGTCTTACCGACAGTACATTGGGTGTCTTCTGTTGTCATTGTTCAATCCCCTGAAATTTCTCTAAAACCTGGGCCGGCCCTTTCGCGGGCACGCCCGCTCCCACAGGTACTGTGCAAGCCTGAAAGCTGTGGTGATCCTGTGGGAGCGGGTTCACCCGCGAAAGGGCCCGGCCAGGCGCAATATCAATCAAGCCTTACGGTGGGCATTCGGCCTGAGTAGAGCTGTGTTCAAGGAAAGGGGATTGAGGGGTGGATCGGGGACAATCTTGAGCATGGTGTAATCTCGTCTGATTCCGAAATGGACCACCACGACATCACTTGCATTTGATGGGTGGCGGCTACGTACGGGTCTGCAAGACCGGACAGACGAACCGGCAGATCCGAGGATCTCCCGCACGCAGCCACCATTAACCGAGATTGCCGAGTTACGGCAATCCGGAAAGCGGTACTAAATCGTCTGCGGGCTTGCAGGCCCGGTCGCTGTTTTTCCAACGACAGGGCGAGACTAGGCCGCCCAGAAAACCACCGCAATGGTGTAAAGGCCGTAGGAAGCTATTTCAGAAATGGCCTACGCGCAACGGGAAAAATCTGATTATGTCCTGCCAAACAGCGCCAGCCGGATACATTTCCAAACTCTTGGCAGGCAGACAACCGGCCGGACTTGTTGAAAGATACGCCCTTCAAGCAACACACCATTCCACAGCCTCTCCAGCCAATCAGGCCCCGCATCCACCTCCTGCAGAACGCACGCAAGGCATATGCATATCTATCAAGGAATCATCGCAGCTCTGAGCGCAACACTAGTCTTGAAAGTCGCGACCGTCGTACCAGCCCTGATCCTGGCTGACATCATCGACAACCTGTCCACATCGGCCTCGTCTTCATTCACTCTGCTCGGTGCCTTCATATGCCTTGTCGCGCTACAAGCCTCGTTGACCCCTTTGCAAGCCTGGTGCCTGGCGCGCCTCTGCCAAGAACGCGTGAAGCAGCTTTCGATGCGTTGGTGCCGAGGGTTGCTGGACAAACGCTTCGAGGCTTATGGACAACTCCATGGCGGGACCTTGGTAAAGGTACTGGATAGAGGAATAACGGCCCAGGAGCGATGGCTAGGCTTTCTGATTGGCTCAGCATGGCCGGTACTGGCCGAAGCGGTGGTGCTGGTCACACTGTTCGCATACCTCGGGGCTACTTCGGTATTAATCGGCCTCATCCCCTTGAGCTTGGCATATCTATGGGCCAACGATCGCCTGGTACGCTGGCGTAGGCCTCATATCGAGGCAGTAAACTCGCGAGAGGATGAACTGGCGGAACAATGGGTGGATACCTTCGCCAGCGCGGCAACGGTCAAACTGGAAAGGGCTGAGGATGCGGCGATGCTCCCGGTTAACCAGACACTCTCGGACTACGCCGATTCGGCAGTGCGGGTAGCCCGCAGTGGGGGTTGGCTTCAGGGCTTGCGTACCCTGTTCATTGGCCTGGGCAGTGGGGGTTTGCTGTTGTGGGGCATCCATGATCAATCCCAGGCAACACCGCATCTGAGCCTGGGCGAGCTTGTTGCCCTCTTTACGCTGGTGAGTGGGTTGCTCGCAGGCGTTGCACAACTGGCGGAAGCTTGGCGGGTACTCGACCAGTTCCGGCTCGACAAACGCAAGCTCGAACACTGGCTCCAACTCCCTGTGTTCGGCCCGACAGACTCCATGGAGGCAGAGCCCTTGGATGAACACGCAGGGCTTCGCATCACCCCCTGCCAACTCAGCGCTCGAAACGCGCTGCAACTGCTGATCGATGAGCCCTTGGTAATACGGGCAGGAGAACGAGTCGCGCTGGTTGGGCCCAGCGGGTCTGGTAAGTCGACACTTCTGCATGCGCTGGCAGGAACGGTATTCCAGTTGCGCAAGCACGTTCACTTGTATGGCAGAAGCCTGGCTGCGCTTGAGGGGTGTGAGCAGTTCAGCCGTTTACGGCTCTGCCCTCAGGATGCGCATTTCATACCCGGCCCCCTGCCCCGCGCAGTGCTGTTCGAACATGCTCATGATCGCGCTCAGATCGAACAATGGCTTGAACGACTGGGCTTGAGCAAAGACTGGTACGAACTTGATCTGGATGCTCGCGCAGAATCCATTTCGGGTGGAGAGGCGCGCAGGCTGACGTTGCTGCGGGTACTTAACCAGCCTGGCGAATTCAATTTCTTTGACGAACCTACAAGCGGCCTGGACGCCGGATCGGCAGAGCAGACCTGGGATCTTCTGTTCGAAACATTCCAAGGAAAGGGGCTGATCTGCGTTACTCATGATCAGAGTGCCCTGCCGCGATTTGACCGGGTAATCACGATGAGCGAAGGGCGGGTCGTCTGTCAGAGCTGAACAGAGCTAAAAGCCATGATCCTTTAATCGGGGCCGCTTTGCGGCCCATCGCCGGCAAGCCGGGCTCCCACAGGTACGGTGCAAAGCTTAAAACTTACGCCGTACCTGTGGGAGCCTGGCTTGCCGGCGATGGGCGGCGCAGCAGCCCCAAAAGCCTTGAACCAGTTACGACTTACCGGCGTTACTCGTCATCGTCGAAGTTGTACATGCCCGGCGCAAGGTTCTCGAAGCGGGTGTACTTGCCGATAAACGCCAAGCGCACGAAGCCAATGGGGCCGTTACGCTGTTTACCGATGATGATTTCGGCCACGCCCTTGTGCTCGGTCTCGGGGTGGTACACCTCGTCCCGGTACACGAACATGATCACGTCGGCGTCCTGCTCGATTGCACCCGATTCACGCAAGTCGGAGTTCACCGGGCGTTTGTTGGGGCGCTGTTCCAGGGAGCGGTTCAGCTGCGACAGGGCAATGACCGGGCAGTTGAACTCCTTGGCCAGGGCCTTGAGCGAGCGGGAGATTTCGGAAATTTCGTTGGTGCGGTTGTCACCGGAAGAGCCCGGGATCTGCATCAGCTGCAGGTAGTCGACCATGATCATGCCGATTTCACCGTGCTCACGCGCCAGGCGACGCGTGCGCGCACGCATTTCCGACGGGCTGATGCCGGCGGTATCGTCGATGAACAGCTTGCGGTCGTTGAGCAGGTTGACTGCGGAGGTAAGCCGCGGCCAGTCGTCGTCGTCCAGCTGGCCGGAACGCACCTTGGTCTGGTCGATACGGCCCAGGGACGACAGCATACGCATGATCAGCGATTCACCTGGCATCTCGAGGGAGAACACCAGCACCGCCTTTTCGCTGCGCAGCACGGCGTTTTCCACCAGGTTCATGGCGAAGGTGGTTTTACCCATCGACGGACGGCCGGCGACGATGATCAAGTCGGCTGCCTGCAGGCCGCTGGTTTTCTCGTCCAGGTCGGTGTAGCCGGTAGAAATACCGGTGATATCACTGTCGGAGTTGAACAGCGTATCGATGCGGTCGATGGCCATGGTCAACAGCTCGTTGACGCCTACCGGGCCGCCGGTCTTTGGACGTGCCTCGGCGATCTGGAAGATCTGCCGCTCGGCATCGTCCAGAATCTCTGCAGCGTTGCGCCCCTGCGGGTTGAACGCGTTGTCGGCAATGTCCGTGCTGATGCTGATCAGCTGGCGCAGTGTGGCCCGTTCGCGAATGATCGCGGCGTAGGCCTTGATGTTGGCCACCGACGGGGTGTTCTTGGCCAGTTCAGCCAGGTAAGCCAGGCCGCCTACCTGCGAGGACAGGCCTTCCTTGTCCAGCTGCTCGTGCAGGGTCACCACGTCAAATGGCTGGTTGGCATCGGCCAACTTGTGCACGGCGCGGAAGATCAGCCGGTGGTCATGCCGGTAGAAATCGCCGTCCGACACCTGGTCCAGCACTCGCTCCCAGGCCTCGTTGTCCAGCATCAGGCCACCGAGCACAGCCTGTTCGGCCTCGATGGAATGCGGCGGCACCTTCAGGGCGGCGGTTTGCAGGTCTAGCTGTTCGGAGGTGGTGATCTCGTTCATGGCCACGAAATAATTCTGGAGGATGAAAAAGACAAAGGGCACGGCCTGTACTAAACAGGACCGTGCCCGATGTTAACCGCCTGACCCGCAAGGAGCCAGCCAGTTAGCGCAGCTTAGGCAGCTACGACGACCACGCGTACGGTGGCTTCAACGTCGCTGTGCAGGTGCACGGCTACGTCGTATTCGCCAACCTGACGGATGGTGCCGTTCGGCAGACGAACTTCAGCTTTGGCCACTTCAACGCCGGAGGCGGTCAGGGCGTCAGCGATGTCGTGGGTGCCGATCGAACCGAACAGCTTGCCTTCGTCGCCAGCGGTGGCAGTGATGGTCACTTCCAGCTCGGCCAGTTGGGCAGCGCGGCTTTCAGCCGACGATTTACGGTCAGCAGCTGCTTTTTCCAGCTCGGCGCGACGCTCTTCGAACGCAGCCAGGTTGGCGGCGTTGGCAACGGTGGCCTTGCCGAATGGCAGCAGGAAGTTACGGCCGTAACCAGCCTTAACTTTTACTTTGTCGCCCAGGTTGCCCAGGTTAGCGACTTTTTCCAGCAGGATCAGTTCCATTTGGTAAAACCTCTTAACTTTTAACCTTCACCGTTCGCGGAGTCATTCCCCTTGGGGGACTTGCGACCGCGAAAATCAATCAGGCTGTCGACAATGGCCAAAACCACCAGCAACGGATAAATCAGCTGCATGATCAGCGGCAACGTCACGTACATGCCCACCAGCCAGAAACCGGCCAGTCGGCCCTGCGCCACCAGCCCATGCATCAAAGCGATGCCGGCCAGTACCAGTACCAGGCTCGAAGCCGATGCCAGGATGATGAACTGCGGCCCGATAAACGGAGCCACCACCATCACTGCCACCAAGACCGCCATGGTCTGTTTTGGCAACTTCAGGGCGCGAAACTCGCGACCGAAGCCTCCAGGGTTGTACAACGCTGCCTGCCAGTAGCGCGCCAGCACCAAGGCCAGCACACTGAACAATTGCACCGTCACTGCTGTGGAAGCGACCAGCACAGGGCGGATCAGCTCACCGGAGAGTACCGGCTGCCCCTCGATTTTCGGCATGGCTTCGGCAAACGCCTTGGCCAGCACATCGAAGGTTTGTGCCAGCGCCAGATCGAGCACGAGGCTGAAAGCCACGGCGAACACGGCACTGACCAGCAACACCCGGCTCCAGGGATGCTCGGCACGCAACATGGCGGCCAAGGCCAGGGCACCCGCAATCACCAGAAAGGTGATGGGATCGCCCATGACCCACACGGCCAGACCCGCCAGCAGGCCGCCGGCGATGACCGTTGTAGCATCCTTGAACCCACGCCGCAGCAGCACAAGGCTGCAGGCAGCGGCACTCAACCAGAACAGCAGCGGCAGTACCGCGCTGATGACCACCACGAGGGTGGCCTGCACACGACCGCGCATGATGAAACTTGCTAACGCTCGCATGCTAATCCCTTACTGCTTGTCGACGGCCCGGTCTCAGCGGCCGTGGCTGTCGGTGTAGGGCAGCAGGGCCAGGAAGCGGGCGCGCTTGATAGCGGTAGCCAGCTGACGCTGATAACGAGCTTTGGTACCGGTGATGCGGCTTGGAACGATCTTGCCGGTTTCGGATACGTAAGCTTTCAGGGTGTTGAGATCTTTGAAGTCGATCTCTTTCACGTCTTCAGCAGTGAAGCGGCAGAATTTACGACGACGGAAGAAACGTGCCATTTAATAGGCTCCTCTAAAGGTCCGTGGATTACTCGTCAGCGTTATCGCTGGAGTCGCTGTCATTGCTGTCGTCGCCTTCGGCGGAGTCAGCATGCTCAGGACGCTCACGACGCTCACGGCGCTCGCTGCGGTTTTCTTCAGCCTTCAGCATCTCGGACTGGCCGGTAACGGCTTCGTCGCGACGGATGACCAGGTTACGGATAACGGCATCGTTGTAGCGGAAGTTGTCTTCCAGCTCGGCCAGGGCCTTGCCGGTGCACTCAACGTTCAGCATCACGTAGTGAGCCTTGTGAACATTGTTGATTGCGTAGGCCAGTTGACGACGGCCCCAGTCTTCCAGGCGGTGGATTTTGCCACCGTCTTCTTCGATCAGCTTGGTGTAACGCTCAACCATGCCGCCGACTTGCTCGCTCTGGTCCGGGTGAACCAGGAAGATGATTTCGTAATGACGCATGAATGCTCCTTACGGGTTAGTAGTCTGCCAGCGTATCTGGTCAGACAAGGAGTGAATGACACTGTATGTCTTGCACGGAGGGGAGGCACATGAGCGCCTGCCAGCTCGGCAAGGGGCGCAATTGTAGAGAAGGCGTGGCGCACAAGCAAGGCAATTGGCGAATATTTGAACAGCCTGAAACATATTCACAGGCTACCGGCCCTTTCGCGGGTAAACCCGCTCCCACAGGGACCCCACTGCTTGAAAGCCAGTGAAAAACCTGTGGGAGCGGGCGCGCCCGCGAATGGGCCGGAACAGGCTGAAGATCAGCGCTTGGCCTGACGCTGACGCACGGCTTCGAACAGGCAAACCCCGGTCGCCACCGAAACGTTCAGGCTGCTGACGCTACCGCCCATCGGCAACTTCACCAGGAAGTCGCAATGTTCACGGGTCAGCCGGCGCATGCCTTTGCCTTCTGCGCCCATGATCATCACCAGAGGCCCGGTCAGGTCCTGCTGGTAGATCTCCTGCTCGGCCTCGCCGGCAGTACCCACCACCCACAGGCCACGCTGCTGCAGCTTCTCCAGCGTGCGCGCCAGGTTGGTCACGGCCACCAGCGGAATGACCTCTGCCGCGCCGCACGCCACCTTGCGCACTACAGGCGTCAGGGTCGCAGACTTGTCCTTGGGCACCAGCACCGCCGTGGCACCGGCCGCATCGGCCGTACGCAGGCACGCGCCAAGGTTATGCGGGTCGGTGACACCGTCCAGCACCAGGATCAGCGGCGGCGTTTCGGTGCGCTCGAGCAACTCTTCGAGCATCAATTCGCCCCACACCTGGCTTGGGCTCACCTCGGCGACAACGCCCTGGTGCACGCCTTCAACCCAGGCATCCATCTCACGGCGCTCGGCCTGGCCAACCTGCACGCGGTTTTCCGCAGCCAGCGCCAGCAGGGTCTGCAGGCGTGGCTCGCTGCGCCCTTCCGACAGCCAGATCTGTTTGACCCGCTTCGGATGGTGCTGCAGCAACGCCTGCACGGCATGCACGCCGTAGATCTTTTCCAGCTGACTCATGACTTGCTCTTGCTCTTGCGTGGCGCACCGGACTTCGGCGGGCCTTTACGGTGCTTGGTCGGCTTGCCGGCGGGCTTGCCGCCTTTGTCCGACTTGCTGCTGGACGAGCTGCCGGTGCGGGCATCGCTCATCAGCGCCTTTTTCATTTCACGGCTCTTGCGAACTTCGGCGTTACGCTGCACGGCGTCTTTCGGGAAATACGCCTCGGAGGTTTCGCTCTTGCGGCTGCGCGGCTTCGGCGTGGCCCTGGCCTCGACCGGTGCTGGCTCGGGCTTGTCGGCTTTGTCGGCAGCCGGCGCGGCGCCGCGCTGCTTGCGGCCGATCGGCGCAGCCAGCGTCTTGTCGGCCACTTCGAAGTCGATCTTGCGCTCGTCCAGGTCAACACGCATGACCTTGACTTCAATCGTGTCGCCCAGGCGGAAGCTGCGCCCGGTGCGTTCACCGGACAGGCGGTGGTGGACCGGGTCGAAGTGGTAGTAATCGCCCGGCAGCGCACTGACGTGCACCAGGCCTTCTACATAGATATCGGTCAGCTCGACGAACAGGCCGAAGCCGGTCACCGCGGTGATCACGCCTGGGAAGGTTTCGCCCACGCGGTCCTTCATGTACTCGCACTTGAGCCAGTTGACCACGTCACGGGTGGCTTCATCAGCCCGGCGCTCGGTCATCGAGCACTGCTCGCCAAGCTGCTCAAGGGTGTTTTCGTCGTACGGGTAGATGCGCGCCTTGGGGATGCTCATGGCGCCGGCACGCTTGACGTGCGGGGTGTCTACCTTGGAACGGATGATGCTGCGGATGGCGCGGTGCACCAGCAGGTCCGGGTAACGGCGGATCGGCGAGGTGAAGTGGGTATACGCCTCGTAGTTCAGGCCGAAGTGGCCGTTGTTCTCGGTGCTGTACACCGCCTGGCTCAGCGAGCGCAGCATTACTGTCTGGATCAGGTGGAAATCCGGGCGCCCGGCGATGCTCGCCAGCAGGGCCTGGTAATCCTTCGGCGACGGGTCTTTGCCCTTGTGCAGGCTCAGGCCCAGCTCACCCAGGAAGGCACGCAGTTTTTCCAGGCGCTCCGGCGGCGGGCCGTCGTGCACGCGGTACAGTGCCGGCACGCCGTGCTTCTGCAGGAACTCGGCGGTGGCCACGTTGGCCGCCAGCATGCATTCCTCGATCAGCTTGTGGGCTTCGTTGCGCACGGTCGGGCGAATTTCCGCGATCTTGCGCTCATCGCCGAAGATGATGCGGGTTTCCTGGGTCTCGAAGTCGATGGCACCGCGGGTGTGGCGGGCATCCAACAGCACCTTGTACAGGTTGTACAGGTTCTTCAGGTCAGGCACGACCGCCTTGTACTCCTCGCGCAGCGCCTTGCCCTCACGGGTGCGGGCGTGCTCGAGCATGCTGCTGACCTTGTTGTAGGTCAGGCGGGCGTGGGAGTGGATGACACCTTCGTAGAACTGGTAGTCGACCATCTGGCCGGCTTTGTTCATGGTCATTTCACAGACCATGGCCAAGCGGTCGACGTGCGGGTTCAGCGAGCACAGGCCGTTGGACAGCTCTTCGGGGAGCATCGGCACCACACGCTCGGGGAAGTACACCGAGTTACCGCGCTGCTGGGCCTCGACGTCCAGGGCCGAGCCAAGGCGCACGTAGCTGGACACGTCGGCGATGGCCACATACAGGCGCCAGCCACCGGAGAACAGGCGCAGCTTGCCCAGCGGTTCGCAATAGACAGCGTCATCGAAGTCGCGGGCGTCTTCACCGTCGATGGTGACGAACGGCAAATGACGCAGGTCGACGCGCTTCTCTTTGTCTTTGTCTTCGACTTCGGAGCGGAACTTGCGCGCTTCCTTGACCACATCATCGGGCCAGACGTGCGGGATGTCGTAGCTGCGCAGGGCAACGTCGATTTCCATGCCCGGCGCCATGTAGTTGCCGATGACTTCCACCACGTCGCCTTGCGGCTGGAAGCGCGGTGTTGGCCAGTGGGTGATCTTGATTTCGACGAACTGGCCGATCTTGGCACCACCGTTACGCCCGGCGGTCACCAGCACTTCCTGCTGGATCTTCGGGTTGTCCGGGGTTACATAGCCGATGCCGCCCTCTTCAAAGTAGCGGCCGACCACGCTTTCGTGGGCACGGGAGATGACCTCGACGATCACGCCTTCACGGCGCCCACGGCGGTCGGTACCGGAAACACGCGCCAGCGCGCGGTCGCCATCGAAGGCCAGGCGCATCTGCGACGGGCTGAGGAACAAGTCATCGCTGCCATCATCGGGAATGAGGAAACCAAACCCATCGCGGTGGCCGGAGATACGGCCGCAGATCAGGTCGAGCTTGTCCACCGGGGCATAAGTGCCGCGCCGGGTATAGATAAGCTGGCCGTCGCGCTCCATGGCACGCAGGCGGCGGCGCAGGGCTTCGATCTGGTCTTCTTCATACAGACCAAACTCTTTCGCCAGCTCCTCGCGCGCGGCGGGCTCGCCGCGGTCGGCAAGGCGCTGCAGGATCAGCTCACGGCTGGGAATGGGGTTGTCGTATTTTTCCGCTTCGCGAGCGGCCTCGGGATCGAGGGATTGCCAATCGGCCATCAGAAGGGGTTCACCTTGGGGTATATAGATATGAATTCTGGCATAGGCCTATTGAAACCGGAAATGTCTGCCTTGGACAGCCCCCACCGCTGTGCATCCAGAACGGTAATAGGCCTGTGGAATCAACAAGTTGAATTTTTTGAATTTTTTTTTGATTGGGGGGTTTACAGCCTTGGGGAGCGTCCGTATAGTGCGCACCACAACGACGGACAACCCCGACGTTGTAGTAGAGATGAACGGCGCTGTAAAGCATCTTTTAATCTCGAATGTGTGCCCAGGTGGCGGAATTGGTAGACGCGCTGGTTTCAGGTATCAGTGACCGCAAGGTCGTGGAAGTTCGAGTCTTCTCCTGGGCACCAAATATTTTCAAGTAACAGATGACCAAGGATCTGTTACTACTGTGTGAAAGCGAACGATAGTCGCCTTCTACAGATGATGTAAAGCTTTGCCCAGGTGGCGGAATTGGTAGACGCGCTGGTTTCAGGTATCAGTGACCGCAAGGTCGTGGAAGTTCGAGTCTTCTCCTGGGCACCATACAAAAACCCACTAGCTTGCTAGTGGGTTTTTTCTTGCCTGCGTTTTTTGCTCCGCCCTCCCCGCGCTCCCAGTGTCTACACCATGGTCTGCCCATGAATTTCTCGTCATACGGCCACTTGAGAAACGATTTCGTTTACCATTGTTTCCAAATATGTAGCCGTAAGCGAGGAAGTACCCGCATGACGATCCGCCCGCAACCGCTGATGCGCACCTTGGCCGCCGCCGTGCTGAGCCTGGTCATCGGCGCTCCGGCCGCCATGGCAGACGCACCGGTCACCCTGACCATGTACAACGGTCAGCACAAGGAAATCGGCGAAGCCATCGCCAAGGCCTACGAGGCCAAGACCGGTATTCACATCGATATCCGCAAGGGCAGCAGCAACCAGCTGGCCAGCCAGATCATCGAGGAAGGCGACCGCTCGCCCGCCGACATCATCTACACCGAAGAATCCCCGCCCCTGAACAACCTGGGCGAGCTGGGCCTGCTGGCGAAGATCGACGACGCCACCTCGAGCATGGTGCCCAAGGAGTACGTTGGCGCCAACGGCACCTGGATGGGTATCACGGCCCGTACGCGCATCGTGGTGTACAACCCGAAGAAGGTCGACGAAAAAGACCTGCCCACCACAGTGATGGACTTCGCCAACCCTGAGTGGGAAGGCCGCGTGGGTTATGTACCCACCAGTGGCGCATTCCAGGAGCAGGCCGTGGCCATCCTGAAAATGCACGGCCGTGAAGCCACCGAAGAATGGCTGACTGGCCTGAAAGCCTTTGGCAAGACCTACACCAACAACATGGTCGCCCTCAAAGCCGTGGAAAAAGGCGAAGTGGCTGCGGTACTGGTAAACAACTACTACTGGTACGCGCTTGAACGCGAACGCGGCAAACTGGACACCAAACTCTACTACCTGGCCGACGGCGATGCCGGCAACCTGGTCACCATTTCCGGCGCGGCCGTGGTCAAGGCCAGCAAGCATCCGAAAGAAGCCCAGGCCCTGCTCAACTGGATGGCCAGCGAAGAAGGCCAGCGCGTGATCACCCAGACCACCGCCGAGTACCCGCTGCACAAGGGCATGGTTTCTGACCGTGGCCTGAAGCCGTTCGACGAGCTGCGCCCGCCGAAGATCTCGCCGGCCGACCTGGGTAACGCCGAGGAAGCCATCGAGCTTGAGCGCGAGGTCGGTCTGCTCTGATGACTGCCGCCCTGTCCGCACCGGCGCCGGTGCGCTTCGTACCGCGCCGCAAGCGCCCCTCCATCTGGGTGGTGCTGCCTGTGCTGTTCCTGGTAGCGATGAGCCTGCTGCCACTGGCCTATGTCGCCATCAAAGCCTGGGAAGCCGGCTGGCGCGAAGCCTTGCACCTGCTGTGGCGCCCCTTTGTCTGGGGGCTGATGCGCAACACCCTGTTGCTGATGGTCGGGGTGACGCTGACGTGCATGGTGGTCGGCCTGGCGCTGGCCTGGCTGCTGGAGCGCAGCAACCTGGCCGGCCGCAGGCTGTGGGGCGTGGTGTTGTGCCTGCCGTTCGCCGTGCCGTCGTTCGTCAGCAGCTTCACCTGGGTGTCGCTGAGTTCGGACTTCGAAGGCCTCGGCGGGGCGATCATGGTCATGGCCCTGTCCAAGTACCCGCTGGTGTTCCTGCCCGTTGCCGCAACCCTGCGCAACCTCGACACCTCGCTGGAGGAGTCGGCGCGCACCTTGGGTTGCAGCCGCTGGGGCGTGTTCAGCAAGGTCACCCTGCCGCTGCTGTGGCCGTCGATGCTCGGCGGCGCGCTACTGATTGCCCTGCACATGCTGGTGGAGTTCGGTGCACTGTCGATCCTCGGCCTGCAGACGTTTACCACGGCCATCTACCAGCAGTTCGAACTGGAGTTCAGCAATGCCAACGCGGCCATGCTGTCTGCCGTGCTGCTGGCGATGTGCCTGGTGATGCTGTGGCTGGAACTGCGTGTACGCGGCAAAGCCCGCCATGTGCGCATCGGCCAGGGCGTGGCGCGGCGTGGGCAACCGGTGCGGCTGCGTGGCTGGGCGGTGCTGGCACAGCTGTTCTGCGTGGGCCTGGCGGTGCTGGGCAGCGGTATTCCGCTGGCCATGCTCGGCTACTGGCTGAGCGTGGGGTCGTCGGCAGCGTTCCCGGTGGCGGCCATCTCCAAGGCACTGTTCACTTCGTTGTCGGTGTCGCTTGGCGGTGCTGGCTTCTGCGTGCTGCTGGCCCTGCCGATCAGCTTCCTGGTGGTGCGCTACAAGGGTCGCCTGGCGATCTGGGCCGAGCGCTTGCCTTACCTGCTGCACGCCCTGCCCGGCCTGGTGATTGCCCTGACCCTGGTGTTCTTCGCCCTGCACTACGTGCCGGCGCTGTACCAGACCACCGCATTGCTGCTGCTGGCCTATGCGCTGCTGTTTTTGCCACTGGCGCAGTCGCCAGTGCGCACCGCGCTGAACAAGGCCTCGCCAACGCTTGAGGAAGCTGCACGCACCCTGGGCGCGAGCAGCTTTACCGCGTTCTGCCGGGTGACCCTGCCGATCATCTTCCCGGCCATGGCGGCGGCTTTTGCACTGGTGTTTCTGGATGCCATGAAGGAGCTGACTGCCACGCTGCTGCTCAGCCCCACGGGCATGACCACACTGGCCACCGAGGTGTGGGCCCATACAGCCAACGTCGAGTTCGCGGCAGCGGCGCCTTATGCGGCATTGCTGATCGTAGTGTCGGGGTTGCCGGTTTACCTGCTGACGACGCGGATGTACCTGAACAAGGCTTGATCCGCGTCGCCTTCATCGCCGGCAAGCCAGCTCCCACAGGTATCGCGCCGCCCGCAAGGCCTGTGCAGTACCTGTGGGAGCCGGCTTGCCGGGGATGAGGCCATCAGATGTTACGCAGCATGCGGCGGACGATTGGCCCATGAGCCTTGCCGACGGGCAGCATGTAGAGGCGGCCGAAACGATTGAAGCACCGCACCGAGGTGGTCACGCTCAAGCGCTGCCGGTCCTGCCCTGCTTCATCCAGATCCATGCTCACCATCACCGCCAGGTGCGTGTCACGCGAGGTCAGGACCAGTTGCTGGTCGCTGATTGCCTCGACGGTAAAGAAATCCAGCAACTCACCCACCGCCGGCACCCGCTCGGGGTTGCGTGATGAAAAACCGTGGATAGTGGCAACGTTGAACCGACGCGAGATGAAGTCGCGCAGGCGAAAGGCCATGGCCAGCCAGCCCGGAACGTCCGAGGTCATGGCGCAGTATGCCTGGATGGCGGTCATTGGGGCGGTGACGCCAATGCCATCGCTATGAAGAAAATCCAGTTCAGCCGGAGCAGCGACCAGTTGGGCGGACATGAGCAAGTCCTTTTGTCATGTGTCGCCGACAGCATAGCAACACCTCTCGCTGTAGGAGCGGCCTTGCGTCGCGATGGGCTGCGCAGCAGCCCCGGCAATGTCTGCATTAATGCCGGTATCCTGGGGCTGCTGCGCAGCCCATCGCGACGCAAGGCCGCTCCTACAGGGACCGCGTCAGGCGCGGAATTGGCCAAGGCTTGCCCGTAGCTGCGCGGCCAGGTCATCCAGCACCTTGCTGCTGGCCGTGGTCTGCATCACCACCTGAGCTGATCGCTCAGCCTGGGCATGGATAGTCTCCACCCGCCCACGCACTGCCTGTGCCCCGCTCGCCTGCTGCTCGGCGGCACCGGCGACCCGGCCAATGACCCCAACATTCGCAGCCACCAATTCATTATCCACTCATACAGACAAAGATTAAAAACGAGATCAGCATAAGATTCCATAACACAACCAATACACACCGCATCGCCACCGGAAACCTATCTACCTCCCGTGAGTCAACCAGCCCTCTATACACGAATAACTTTGGCACCGTCAATAATATCGACACCGTGCAGATCCGCATGACACGCCCAATCAAGCCCGCCCGTGAATACAGGTTTTTATTCCCCATCACAAGGCTAGAGTTGGAAAGCATGGTTTCTATGAACTCTAGATAACGATACGATAAATACACCAACACCAAGAGCGATAGTACCGCCAAAACAAAACAGGCCAATACAACTAGTTCCATCACATTGATTATCATGGATTTACACTACGATAAAGTATGTCACCAAAATATTTCCCACCTGAGACTTTACCACAAATTCACTTTAAAACTTCCAGTAGCCAGTTGAAAGTAAAGAACAAAGTCGTCGATACTACAAGCCCCACCCAAGACGATAACAAAACTCTTTTCATAGACCTTGGGAAACTCTCGAGATCTGAAATATCTGCCATACCTTTTCGAACAAACAACCCTGGAATCATGAGCATATTTGCCGCCAGGCAAGTGCGCATTAATTTTCCAACAAGACCAGCCGCTGAAAAGCTCTCCCTATTACTCTGAATATACTTGCATTTCGCTAAAGGTTTTTCGATAGCCTCTATAAATCGACAAACCAAGTAAATCATCACACACACGCTGATTGCCATACAAGCGAGCAGGATAGACGCGATTATCGTCAAAGCTTCGGTACTCATTCTCGCACTCTCTCATAAATCAACTCCCCCAGACCGCCACCCCACACCCCAACCGTAGTCCCCTCCATATTTACCTCCCACCGCCGCACCAATAACGACGCATGTGATCCCTCCAAACCCCGCCGAAGGAATTCCAATCGCTACACACAGAGAGCTTAGCAACGCACCTCCCGCCACCCCACCACCGGCGCTACCAGACATCCTACCGGCCAAGGCGCTGGTCTCTACATATCTGGCTTTTCTGCAATCTTCCTCTCGACCTAAAGTGCAAGCCTTGTGGATGGCGAGGCCTGTAGAAGCCACTTCCAATGCCGAGCCAAGATAAGTCCCTTTTTTTATAAAGTTCGCCGCACTCGCAACACCGGTCACTTTATCTGCATACCTAGCAACTTCCCCTGTATGCAGATAGCTTTTGGTGGATATTTCCAGCATCCTCTTGATCGAGCCCCTGTTACGCAAACCTGATCCGAACGCGGCCATTTTTTCGAGTTTGCCCTCCAGCGTCAGGAACAAGGCCGCTCGCTTTGCATAAAACTCATCACGCGCCCTGAGTGATCCTTCACCCAAATATGCTCTATGCAGTTCATCAATTTCCTCTAGCGTCTTCTTGATGGACTCCAAGGCTTGAGAACGAATCCAGGCTGGCGAGTAGCCTGGAATTTCGTACGACACACACGAGCTTACCTCAAGTACTCTATCCAAACAAAAAACAGAACAATCAGTGCAATCAGCAAAATTTGTACAGTCCACAAGCGCACTAACAGCCTTTGCAGGTCGACGGGAGCCTTACTAACATCATTGCTATCTAATAGCCCCTTTCGAACGCTAAAATATTTCATAGATAGCATTGCAGAAATTGACCCTAGCCGCATGACTTTCCCGAGCAGCCCAGCATGAGAATATATTTCTCTGTTCACGGCCACCATTCGGCTATTTGACAAGATTGATTCGATACGATCCAGATATCGATACGCAACGAATACCCACACACCAAACATCAAAAACGGAGAAATGATTACAAACACTCCAAGCATTGCCAAGTGCAAGTTACTCATCGCACTGCCTCATACAAAACCTCCCCCACTCTTTCTCCCAATACCTCACCAAACTCACCGCCAGCAATACCTCCAGCCGCCCCTCCCAATACCGCACATGCGAAAGTTGCCGTTCCACCGGTGGGAATACCTACAGCAACACATGCTATTGGCCCCAATAGGCCCCCGACATATCCACCCATTCCTCCTAGCCCCAAGCTCGCAACTAGCGAACTCCTCTCGACATACTCAGCCTTTCTGCACTCCTCCTCCCGCCCAAGCACGCAAGCGTTACGAATTGACAGCTCAGTTGAAGCCACATCAAGCGCCATCCCTAAATACGTACCTTTTTTTACCCAATTAGCCGCCTTCGCTACGCCCGATATTTTTTCTGCATACCCTTTAATCTCACCACCGTGAAGAAATCTTTTGGTGGATATATCCAGCGCACGCTTGATTTTGCCCCGATTGCGCAGCCCCGCCCCATACGCAGCCGTACTATCCAGCTGCGCCTCCAACTTTAAAAACAGCGCTGTGCGCTTCGAGTAGAATTCATCACGCGCTTTCAACGTACCTTTAAGCAAATAATCTCGATGTAGCTGCTCTATCCCCTCTAACGTTTTCTTGATAGCTTCAAGATGCTTACTCCAAGCGTCACTAGCAGTACCAGCGCCGATGGAAGCACGGGCCAGTAAGCTCTGCAGCAGCTCAAAATTCTCCAGAAGGAACCCGTCAAACCCACCGCCGTTCAATTCGATGTCAAGGTGTATACCTAACGCCTTACCCATGAGAAATGCCTCATGAGCAGTACAGGATGGCGTGCTTGGGTCACCCACAATTATCAGCTCGCCAGGGAATACAACAGTGTTGACGACATGCGCATTCAGCACATCAAACTTGGCCCGCTGATTCGCGTTCATGGGCGTATCGGCCTTCAGCGACTCATACGACTGCGCTTGCGGATTAATGAAGCTGCGTGCCTCGGACATGGTCGTACCTCACGCATACTTCTTGTTGTTGATGCGGTCCCATCCGCCCGTGACGTTGCCGCCAGCGCTGCCGTCGAGGCGTTTCTGCCGCGTGTAGGTTGTCTTGATGCGCCCGTAGTTCAGCTGCACGACTTCCACTGGCACCCCAGCGCTGGCGCTCTGGGCGTAATCGGCAATGATCACTTCTTCCAGGACGACTTCGTAGTACTTGAGCTTGTCGCCACCCGCACGACACAGCACGAGCTTCACTTCCTTCAGGTGCTGCCCGGCACAGCTTGCCTCCAGCAGCTTGCAGCTGGCACTGTCCAGGTACTTAGTGAAGGTGAAGTTGGTGAGTGTGGTGCGGCCTGATGATGCGCCGCCCGCGGTGCTTGCGGTGGCAGAGGTGCTCTGGTTGGCACCGAACTTGTAGCCGATGATTTCGATCCAGTTGGCGTACTGCTCATCCAGTGCTTCGCCAGTGATTTCCGCGATTTGAACATAAGCATCGAAAGCCATGCTTACCTCTCCTTGGTAAAGATTGGACTGATAACGACGATGTTCGGACATCGTCATCCTGAGGCTGTTCCCGAAGTAAAACGGCGGCTGGTACCGACCGCCTTCAGGCTCACTACGACATTAACCCCTGTGTCAGCCACTGCAACAGCAAACGCCCTATCAAGGAATATTTGGGAAATTTCCTACAGATTCGGCGATGATGACGATTTGATCAGTAAAAGAATGTTTCCTGGTCAGGTTCGATGCTGCTTAAAGCTTCTCCAGCATTTTCCTTACGATCAGGCAATGCACCATGCCGACCGGCAGCATGTACAACCGGCCAAAAGTATTGAGGCACAGCACCGATGTGGTCACGCTCAAGCTTTGCCCGTACACATCCATGCAGACCATCACCGCCAAGTGCGTGTCGCGCGAAGTCAGCACCAGTTGCTGGTCGCTGATGGTCTCGACAGTGAAGAAGTCCAGGCGCTCACCGACGGCTGGCACATGCGTTGGGTCGGCGCGAGTGAAGCCGTGGATATCAGCGACATTGAAACGGCGTGAGATGAAGTCGCGAATGCGGAAGGCCCGGGTCAGCCAGTCGGGGACGTCCGAGGTCATAGCGCAGTAGGCTTGCAGGGCGGTCATCGGGTCAGTGAGCTGCACGCTGTCACTGTGCAGGAAATTCAGGTCAGCCTGGGCGGCGATTAGTTGGGCGGACATGAACAACTCCTTTTGCCATGTGTCGCCGCCATCATAGCAACACCTCTCGCTGTAGGAGCGGCCTTGCGTCGCGATGGGCTGCGCAGCAGCCCCGGCAATATCTGCATTAATGCCGGTATCTTGGGGCTGCTGCGCAGCCCATCGCGACGCAAGGCCGCTCCTACAGGGACCGCGTCAGGCGCGGAATTGGCCAAGGCTTGCCCGCAGCTGCGCGGCCAGGTCATCCAGTACCTTGCTGCTGGCCGTGGTCTGCATCACCACTTCGGCCGAGCGCTCAGCCTGGGCATGGATAGTCTCCACCCGCCCACGCACTGCCTGCGCCCCGCTCGCCTGCTGCTCGGCGGCACGGGTGGCCAGGCCAATGGCCGCATGCACCTGCTCTACCGCTGCCTGCACAGACTGCTGCCGGCGCTCGTTATCACGCAGTACCAGCAGCCCTTCGCTGGCCTTGAGCCCGGCCTGGCTGATGGTCGCCACGGCTTCCTTGGCGCCCTTCTGCAGCGCCGCGATGTGCGACTGGATATCCCCCGTGGAGCTTTGCGTCTTGCTCGCCAGCGCCCGCACCTCATCGGCCACCACGGCAAACCCGCGCCCGGTCTCGCCTGCCCGGGCGGCTTCGATGGCCGCGTTCAGCGCCAGCAGGTTGGTCTGCTCGGCAATGCCGTGGATCACCGTCAACACCA
Organism: Pseudomonas sp. BP01; assembly: GCF_022760795.1. NCBI lineage: Bacteria > Pseudomonadati > Pseudomonadota > Gammaproteobacteria > Pseudomonadales > Pseudomonadaceae > Pseudomonas > Pseudomonas sp. BP01. Next base: position 37,838 of record NZ_JAFBKA010000018.1, on the reverse strand, counting down.
CTTCGATCTGCTCACTCTGCTTGGCCAGGCGCTCGATCACCTGGGAGCCGGTCTCGACCTGGCCTGCCAGATTCTCGATCAACCCCGCGAGCTGGGTCGAGGTGCGGCTGTTTTCGTCGGTGGCCTGGCGGATATCCACCACCTGTTTCAAGGCCGCCTGCATCGCGTGGCTTTCGGCCTGAGCTTCGTCGGCCATGCTCGAAAGGTCGCGCAGGCTGGCTGCCACTTCATCGCGTTGCAGTGCCGCAGCCGCATCGGCGCCGGCATTGCGCTGGGCCATCGCGCCAATCTCGACACCGGTACGCTGCGCCACCTCGCCCGCCTCGCGCACGATCGGTTGCAGCTTGTCGACAAAACGGTTAACCGCCGAAGCCATGTCGCCAATTTCGTCGCGGCTGTCGAGCGGCACGCGCTTGGTCAGGTCGCCTTCGCCCGCCGCCAGGTCGTCCAGGGCCGCAATCAGCAGGCGCAGCTTGCTCAGCACTCGGCGGCCAAGCACCACGGCCACCACCAGCAGCACACCCAGGCCGACCAGCACCAGGCCCAGGCCAATGCGCCAGCGCAGTTCGGCAGCGGCATCGCGCACAGTCTGTGCGGTATTGGCCTGCATCGCTGCAGCACTGCCTTGCGCCTTCTCCAGGCGCTCACGCAGGGTTTTGCCGCTGTCGGCGGCAGCCCCCACCAGGCTGTCGCCAACCAGTTGCTCACCGCTGGCAATCAGCGCCGCGAAGCGCTGGTCCAGGGCCTTGAGCTCCTGGTCGATGCCCGCCGTGGAAACCCCCATCACCACCTTGCCGATTTCTGCGCCATTGGGATTGATCGAAGCTTCGACAAAGTACACCGCCGGGTCGTGTCGGGCGGCATCGATCACCTTGTCCAGCGCACGCTCGCCCTGGCCCTTGTCCATCAAAGCCTGGTTGATCGGGTTTTGCCGGTTCAGGTAACGGGTCAGGTGCTGGCCCTGAGCATCGTCGTAAACCACGAACAGCACGTTGGGGTTGCGCTGGGCACGCCGGGCAAAGTCAGAGAGCACTGGCACGTCGTTGTCCCAGATTGCCCGCGGGGCGACCGAAGCCAGCAGCTCGGCCATGTCGTTGGCGGAGTCCTTCAGGTTCTTTTCCAGGGTGCTGCGCAGTTGCTGCTGTTCGCTTTGCAGGCGCTCCGACAACCCGGCGCTCAGGCGCTGGCGGGTGCTGCTGGACAGGCCGTCAAGGCCCGAGCGCACATCTTGCCCGGCTTGCTCCAGGTCATTGGCCAGCTGGCGGCTGTCGTTACCCAGGCGCTCGCCAAGGTCGGCCTCCAGGGCGGTGACCGTGCTTCGGGTGAGCGCAACGGCAACCAGCACCTGCACCAAAAGAGCGATACCAAGGGCAACAAACACAGGCCGCAAAAGGCGGCTTCGTAACAGTGAGAGGATGGCAGACACGGTGTAACCCTCGTGTTTTCTGGCGCCACTATTTTGATGGCATCTACAGAAACTTCTTACAGCAAGGGTTGTGCCGAAGGCAGCAGGGATAAGCGCCAAGGTTCAGCAAGGGGGTTGCCTGTACCGGCCCTATCGCCGGCAAGCCAGCTCCCACAGGAGCTTCACACATCTCGAGATCTATGAAGATGCTGTGGGAGCTGGCTTGCCGGCGATAGGGCCGATGCAGGCATACACCATAAATGAAAACGCCGCAGCCCCTTTCAGGGCCACGGCGTCAGATCAGCCTGGAGGGCAGATCAGGCGAACGGGTGACGCAGCACGATGGTCTCGTTGCGGTCCGGGCCGGTCGAAATGATGTCGATCGGCGCGCCAACCAACGCTTCGATGCGCTTGATGTAGTCACGCGCAGCTTGCGGCAGCTCTTCCAGGGTTTTTGCACCCAGGGTCGACTCGCTCCAGCCTGGCATCTCTTCGTACACCGGCTCCAGGCCGATGTAGCTGTCGGCATCAGAAGGCGCGTCGATGACAGCACCGTTCTCGTTCTTGTAGCCAACGCAGATGTTGATGGTTTCCAGGCCGTCCAGTACGTCCAGCTTGGTCAGGCAGATGCCCGAAATGCTGTTGACGTCGATGGCGCGACGCAGGATGACGGCATCGAACCAGCCGCAACGACGGGCACGGCCAGTGGTGGAGCCGAACTCGTGGCCACGCTTGGCCAGGGTGGCGCCGGTCTCGTCGAACAGTTCGGTCGGGAACGGACCGGAACCCACGCGAGTGGTGTAGGCCTTGGTGATGCCCAGGATGTAGTCCAGGTACATCGGGCCAACGCCGGAACCGGTGGAAATACCGCCAGCGGTGGTGTTGGAGCTGGTGACGTACGGGTAGGTACCGTGGTCGATGTCCAGCAGCGAGCCCTGGGCACCTTCGAACATGATGTCCTTGCCGGCGCGACGCAGGTTGTGCAGCTCGGCGGTGACGTCGAGCATCATCGGCTTGAGCTGTTCAGCGTAGGCCATGCACTCGTCCAGGGTTTGCTGGAAATCGATGGCCGGCTCTTTGTAGTAGTTCACCAGCTGGAAGTTGTGGTAGTCCAGCAGCTCACCCAGCTTGGCAGCGAAACGCTCGCGGTGGAACAGGTCACCCACGCGCAGGCCGCGGCGCGCGACCTTGTCTTCGTAGGCTGGGCCGATACCACGGCCGGTGGTGCCGATCTTGGCTTCGCCACGGGCTTTTTCGCGGGCCTGGTCCAGGGCCACGTGGTACGACAGGATCAGCGGCGCAGCCGGGGAAATGCGCAGGCGCTCGCGCACCGGTACGCCTTTTTCTTCCAGCTTGGTGATTTCGCGCATCAGGGCGTCTGGGGCAACGACCACGCCGTTGCCGATCAGGCACTGTACGCCTTCACGCAGGATGCCGGACGGAATCAGGTGCAGAACGGTCTTTTCACCGTTGATCACCAGGGTGTGACCCGCGTTGTGGCCCCCCTGGTAGCGCACTACGGCGGCAGCATGTTCGGTCAGCAGATCGACGATCTTGCCTTTGCCCTCATCACCCCACTGGGTGCCCAGGACGACGACATTCTTACCCATTACATTGGTCCTCATTCACGCAAACTTGGTTGCCGGCCTGTTGCCGACGCAGAAACTCACTGGGCCAGCGGCAGAACCTGCCAGCGCCCGTCTTGCTGAATCAATTGCCGATCACAATCCGCCTCGAGAGCAGCACTCAACGGCTGGCCAGGCAGGGCCTGGACCACACGCTGGCCCTCGGTGCGCAACTGGCAGACTTGCTGCCAGAGGGCCGCGTCGCCACTGTCCGGCATCCAGATGCCGCCCGTTGGCAATACGACCTCCGCTCGCCCCAGTGTGACCAGGGTCTTCAAATCCGTGGAGAAACCGGTGGCCGGGCGTGCCCGGCCAAAGTCGGCGCCGATGTCGTCGTAGCGCCCGCCCTGGGCGATCGATTGACCCTCGCCCGGCACGAACACCGCGAACACCACGCCGGTGTGATAGTTGTAGCCGCGCAGTTCGCCGAGGTCGAAGTACAGCGGCAGGTCCGGGTAGCGCGACGTCAGGCGATCGGCGATCGCCAGCAGGTCGTCCAGCGCAGCCAGCACGCTGGCCGGGGCACGGCCCAGGCGCACGCGGGCTTCTGCCAGCACTTCGCGGCCACCGCACAGTTCGACCAGTGCGCGCAGCATGTTGCCCAGGTCCTTCGGCAGGTCGGCGGTCAGTGCCTGCACTTCATCGACGGCCTTGCGCTGCAGGGCGTCGAACAGCTGCTGCTCGACCGCACCGGACAGGCCGGCAGCACGGGCCAGGCCGCGGTAGATACCGACGTGGCCCAGGTCCATGTGTACGTCCGGCACATCGGCCAGTTGCAGCGTGGCCAGCATCAGGCTGATGACTTCCACGTCGCTGGTCGGGCTGGCATCGCCATACAGCTCGGCGCCCAGCTGGATCGGGCTGCGCGAGGTGGACAGTGCACGCGGCTGGGCGTGCAGCACGCTGCCGGCGTAGCACAGGCGGCTCGGGCCTTCACGGCGCAGGGTGTGGGCGTCGATGCGCGCCACCTGCGGGGTGAAGTCGGCGCGGAAGCCCATCAGGCGGCCGGACTGCGGGTCCACTACCTTGAAGGTGCGCTGATCCAGGTCCTGGCCGGCGCCGGTGAGCAGCGACTCCAGGTACTCGATATGCGGGGTGACGACCAGCTCGTAGCCCCAACTCTGGAACAGGTCCAACACCTGGCGGCGCGCGATCTCGATGCGCGCAGCCTCAGGTGGCAGTACTTCCTCGATGCCATCTGGCAGCAGCCAGCGGTCTACCGTTGCCATTACGCCATTTCCCCTCTGGTCCGGGCGGCTTGCCAGCTGGCGAGCCGTCAGTAAAGCCGGTATCGCGCACAGCAGCGGGCAGCACTGATCCCAGCGCAGCCACCGTACCCGATACCCTCGAATTGCCTTGCGAGCTGACCAAACCGTCAACTGGCGCTTCGCCAATCAACCTTTCAGACGCAAAAAAGCCGGGAAATTTCCCGGCTGCCTCATCATACACCCCTTTTCATTCAGGATGCACCCCGCCTGGTATTTTAGCTGCCCGGCGGGGCGCCCCTGCACGAAAGTCAGGGCCTGAGCATCACGGCTTGCTCTTGTCCAGGTAACGGAAGAACTCGTTCTTCGGGTCCAGGACCAGCACGTCGCTCTTGCTCGAGAAGCTCTCGCGGTATGCCTGCAGGCTACGGTGGAACGCATAGAAATCAGCGTCCTGGCTGTAGGCCTTGGCATAGATGGCGGCCGCCTGGGCGTCGCCGTCACCACGGGTTTCTTCTGCTTCGCGGTAGGCCTCGGCCAGCAGCACACGGCGCTGGCGGTCAGCATCGGCACGAATACCTTCAGCCAGCTCGTTACCCTTGGCACGGTGCTCGCGAGCTTCACGCTCACGCTCGGTGCTCATGCGGTCGAACACGCTGCGGTTGACTTCCTTCGGCAGGTCGATGGCCTTGACGCGCACGTCGACCACCTCGATGCCCAGCTCCTTGTTGGCCATGCGGTTCAGCGATGCAGTGATGTCGGCCATCAGTGCGTCACGTTCACCGGAAACCACCTCATGCAGGGTACGTTTACCGAACTGGTCGCGCAGGCCGCTTTCCAGACGACGCGACAGACGCTCGTCGGCGATCTGCTTCATGCCGGACGTGGCGGTGTAGAAGCGCTCGGCATCCTTGACGCGCCACTTGGCGTAGGCGTCGACCATCACCGCTTTCTTCTCCAGGGTGAGGAACCGCTGGGTCGGGGCGTCGAGGGTCATGAGGCGGGCGTCGAACTTGCGCACCTGGTTCACGTACGGAATCTTCACGTGCAGGCCTGGCTGAACGTCCGCCTGGACCACCTTACCAAAGCGCAGCAGTACCGCACGCTCGGTCTGGGACACGATGTAGAAGCTGTTCCAGGCCACGATGGCCAGAACGACGGCGGCGATCAGGGCGATCAGCGATCTGTTGCTCATCAGCGGCTCTCCCTAGTACGCAGCGGCTGCTGTTGCTGTTGCAGGTCCTGCGCCGCACGGGCGGCCGCATCGTTGGCCGATGGCGACACGCTGGTGGTTGGCGCGGACGAATTGCGGCTGCCTTCGACCATCTTGTCCAGTGGCAGGTAGAGCAGGTTGTTCTGCCCGTCCTTGGTTGCCACCATGACCTTGCTCGAATTGCTGTAGACCTCTTGCATGGTCTCCAGGTACAGACGCTGACGGGTCACCTCAGGTGCCTTGTGGTACTCGGTCACCAGCTTGGTGAAGCGGTCGGCCTCACCCTTGGCCCGGGCGATGACTTCGTCGCGGTAACCGTTGGCGTCCTCGATGATGCGCTGGGCCTGACCACGGGCTTCCGGCACCACGCCATTGGCGTAGGACTCGGCCTGGTTGCGGGCACGCTGCTCGTCTTCGCGGGCACGGATCACGTCGTCGAAGGCTTCCTGCACTTCACGCGGGGCTGCCGCGCTCTGTACGTTGACCTGGGTAACGGTGATACCGGTACGGTAGTTGTCGAGGAAGCGCTGCAGACGTTCGCGGATATCCACGGCCATCTGTTCACGGCCTTCGGTCAGCACCTGGTCCATCGAGGTGGAACCCACCACGTGGCGCAAGGCACTGTCGGTCGCGTGCTGCAGGCTCACCTCAGGCTGGTCGACGTTAAGCACGAAGTCCTGCAGGTTGCTGATCTTGTACTGGACGGTCAGCGGGACCTCGACGATGTTCTCGTCTTCGGTCAGCATCTGGCCCTGCTTGGTATAGGCACGCTCACGCGTGACGTTTTCCATGTACTTGCGATCAATCGGCGGGAAGTAGATGTTCAGGCCGGGACCGACCGTTTCATGGTACTTGCCGAAGCGCAGCACCACAGCCTGCTCCTGCTCGTCGACCACGTACACGGCACTGTACAGCCAGATGGCAGCCAGTACCGCCAGGCCGATGCCCAGCAGGCCCAGGCCACCGCCCTTGCCGACATTGCGGTCACCGCCGCCACGTTTCTTGTTACCGCCGAACATGCCGTTCAGGCTGTCCTGCAGTTTGCGGAAGGCCTCGTCCAGATCCGGCGGACCTTTCTTGTCACCACCACCGCCACCGCCACCACGGCGGCCGCCCCAGGGATCCTGATTGTTCGAGTTGCCACCCGGCTCGTTCCAAGCCATAGCGCTCTCCATCTGATAAAGCAAAGACGCGCCCACGGCGCGCCGTCCAATGCTACAGAATGCCTGTCACTGCTGCCCGGCGACCTCGACGAGCATTTATTGCAAAGTGTGTTGCTCGACAAACACTTGCGGCTCCATGCCTTCGCGGCTGACCAGGCGATTCAATTCGACCATGGGCAGTCGCACGCTCAGCAGGCTGCGCCCTTCTTCATCATGCTCTTCACTCTGCACGGCACCCAGAGCAAAGAATTGCGCGCGCAAGCGGGCAAAACGCTGCTCCAGGCACAGGGTACCGACAAACAGATCATCCCCCAGCAACTCGGCAATCGCCTGGCCAACCAGCTCCAGACCACGCCCATCGCGTGCCGATACCCAGACCCGTTCCGGCTTGCCGTCGGCATTGCGCTGGATCTGTGGCTCGACATCTTCGAGCAGGTCGAGTTTGTTATACACCTCGAGGATGGGCAAGCCTTCAGCGCCAATCTCGCCCAACACAGCCAGCACCTGCTCGATCTGTTCCATGCGCTCTGGCTCATGGGCGTCGATCACGTGCAGCAGCAGGTCGGAGTTGCTCGACTCTTCGAGCGTAGCCCGAAATGCCTCGACCAGCTTGTGCGGCAGGTGGCGAATGAAGCCCACGGTGTCGGCCAGCACGATCGGCCCCAGGTCGTTGAGCTCAAGCCGGCGCAGGGTCGGGTCGAGGGTGGCGAACAGCTGGTCCGCGGCGTACACCTCGGATTCGGTCAGGGCGTTGAACAGCGTGGACTTGCCGGCGTTGGTGTAACCCACCAGCGAAACGGAAGGGATATCCGCGCGCTTGCGCCCGCGACGCGCCTGCTCACGCTGGCTGCGTACCTTCTCCAGGCGTGACTTGATCTGGCGAATGCGCACCCGCAACAGGCGGCGGTCGGTTTCCAGCTGGGTTTCACCCGGGCCACGCAGGCCGATACCGCCTTTTTGTCGCTCAAGGTGGGTCCAGCCGCGCACCAGCCGCGTGCTCATGTGATCAAGCTGGGCCAGTTCGACCTGCAGCTTGCCTTCATGGGTACGCGCCCGTTGGGCGAAAATATCGAGGATCAGCCCGGTACGATCGAGCACACGGCACTCGAACACACGTTCGAGGTTGCGCTCCTGACTGGGCGTAAGGGTGTGATTGAAAATCACAAGGTCTACCTGTTCGGCATGGACCAGGTCGTGCAATTCCTCGACCTTGCCGCTGCCAATCAGGTATTTGGCCGTTGGCTGATGCCTTGTCACAGTCACCAGCGAGACGATGTCCGCCCCGGCCGACAGTGCCAGCTCCCGAAACTCCTGCGGATCTTCGCGCGCCTCAGGGTTCTGACCTTCCAAGTGAACGAGCAACGCCCGTTCACCACCACCGTGGCGCTCAAAGAACAATGCAGGCTCCTATCAGGCGTTGCCTGGCTCGCTGTCGCCGAGGTCGGAATCGGACGGGCTTGGCAGGCGAACCGGACGGGCAGGCACCACGGTCGAAATGGCGTGTTTGTAGACCATTTGGCTGACGGTGTTCTTCAGCAGTACCACGAACTGGTCGAACGATTCGATCGAGCCCTGCAGTTTGATGCCGTTGACCAGGTAGATGGATACCGGAACCTTTTCTTTTCTCAAGGTGTTCAAGTAAGGGTCTTGTAGCGAATGCCCTTTTGACATATGCCGCACTCCTGTAAGGATAAATAATAGAAAATCAAGAAAATCGATAAATTAGGCCGCCCCTTCGCAAGAATAGACGGCAATCAGCAGGGACTCAGCTCAATATGGAGATGGCCCCAAGGTATTTCAAGGTGCGGGACAGATTGTCGCAGGCCATGCTGTCAAGCCAGTGCACATCAGGCCAGCTACGCAACCAGGTGAACTGCCGCTTGGCCAGCTGCCGGGTAGCAATGATACCGCGTTCTCGCATCTCATTCTCAGTCAGCGTGCCGTCCAGGTAATCCCAGACCTGCCGATAACCCACTGCCCGTATAGACGGCAGCCCGGCGTGCAAGTCACTTCTGGCTCGCAGCGATCGGACCTCGTCAACGAAGCCCTGTTCCAACATCTGCGAAAATCGTAACGCAATTCGCTGATGCAAAATGTGACGATCTGTAGGAGCAATCGCCAAACTCGCGACAGTATAGGGCAAATGTCCGCCAGCGCCTGCGTCTGCGCCGCGACTTTCCGCGAATTGACGCTGGCGATGGGCTGTCATGCTCTCGCCACTCACCCGGTACACCTCCAGCGCGCGAATCAAGCGCTGCGGGTCGTTGGGGTGGATGCGCGCCGCCGACTCGGGGTCAATCTCGGCCAGCTGGCGGTGCAGTTCGGCCAGCCCAAGCGCCTGGGCCTGGGCTTCCAGGTCGGCTCGCACCGCGGCATCCGCTGCCGGCATGTCGGCCAGGCCATCGATCAACGCCTTGTAATAGAGCATCGTGCCGCCCACCAGCAGCGGGACCTTGCCCCGCGCGGTGATGTCGGCCATGGCCTCCAGAGCATCGGCGCGAAATTGCGCGGCCGAATAACTCTCGGCCGGGTCGCGGATGTCGATCAGGCGGTGGGGGTGGGCAGCCAGAATTTCTTTTGACGGCTTGGCCGAACCGATGTCCATGCCGCGATAGACCAGCGCCGAGTCGACGCTTATCAGCTCGCACGGCAGCACTTTGGTCAGCTCGATGGCCAGGTCGGTCTTGCCGGCCGCCGTCGGGCCCATCAGGAATATTGCAGGGGGCTTGCCGCTCATTTCATCGACCGCGCAGGAAAAGTTTGTCCAGATCGTCCAGGCCCATCTGGGTCCAGGTGGGACGGCCATGGTTGCACTGGCCACTGCGTTCGGTGTTTTCCATGTCGCGCAGCAGGGCATTCATTTCGGGGATTGCCAGGCGCCGGTTGGCGCGCACGGCGCCGTGGCAGGCCATGGTGCCGAGCAGTTCATTGAGGTGGGCCTGAATACGGTCGCTGGTGCCGTACTCCATCAGGTCGGCAAGTACGTCCTGAACCAGGCGGTTGGCCTCGGCCTGCTTGAGCAAGGCCGGAATCTGGCGAATCGCCAAGGTCTCAGGGCCCAGGCGCTGCAGTTCGAAGCCCAGGCGCTGGAACCACTGTGCATGCTCTTCGGCGCAATCAGCTTCACGCTGGCTCAGGGCCAGGGTTTCGGGCACCAGCAGCGGCTGGCCGCTAAGGCCTTCGCTGGCCATGGCCACCTTGAGGCGCTCGTACATGATGCGCTCGTGGGCCGCGTGCATGTCCACCAGCACCAGGCCAACGGCGTTCTCGGCCAGGATGTAGATACCCTTGAGCTGCGCCAGTGCGTAGCCCAACGGGGGAATGTCACCCTGGCTTTCGGGCAGCGTGGTTACCGGTGCCGCTCCGTCTTCCAGCGGTTTGTAGAACTCGCGGTACACCGCCTGCGCCTCGGCGGCCGGCAGCGGCTGCGAAGGGCGTGGTGTGTACTGGTACTGGTAACCGGCGCCGCTGCCGCCATTGGAGATCGCATGCTGCGGCGCCTGGGGCCGCTCAAGCACTGGCGACGCCAGGCGCATTTCGCCCTGCGGGCCGAACTCACCGGCCTGCTGGCCGGTGGGGCGGATTATCTCGGGTACGGCGGCAGGCGCGGCCAACTGGTCTTCCGGACGCACATCGGCCAGTGCGCGGTGCAGGGTGCCATACAGGAAGTCGTGCACCGAACGCCCCTCGCGGAAGCGCACTTCGTGCTTGGTCGGGTGCACATTGACGTCGACGCCGTTGGGCTCCAGCTCCAGGAACAGCACGAATGTCGGGTGCCGACCATTGAACAACACGTCACGGTAAGCCTGGCGCACAGCGTGGGCGACCAGCTTGTCGCGCACCGCACGGCCGTTGACGAAGAAGTACTGCAGGTCTGCCTGGCTGCGCGAGAAGGTCGGCAGGCCCACCCAGCCCCACAGGCGCAAGCCGTTGCGCTCGACGTCGATCGGCAGCGCCTGCTCCATGAAGCCCGGGCCGCAGATGGCGCCCACCCGCCGCGCCCGGGCCATTTCGTCATGGGCCTCGTGCAGGCTGAGGATGCTCTTGCCGTTGTGGCGCAGGTGGAAGCCAACGTCGAAACGCGCCAGCGCCAGCCGGCGGATGACTTCCTGCAGGTGATCGAATTCGGTTTTCTCGGCCTTCAGGAATTTGCGCCGCGCCGGGGTATTGAAGAACAAATCGCGGACTTCTACCGAGGTACCCACCGGGTGCGCCGCCGGCTGCACGCGCGGGGTCATGTCACGGCCTTCGGTTTCGACCTGCCAGGCCTCGCTGGCACTGGCGGTACGCGAAGTCAGGGTCAGCCGCGCCACCGAGCTGATCGATGCCAAGGCCTCGCCACGGAAACCCAGGCTCAATACCCCTTCAAGGTCTTCCAGCTCGCGAATCTTGCTGGTGGCGTGTCGGGCCAGGGCCAGCGGCAGGTCGTCAGCAGAAATTCCGCTGCCATCGTCCCGTACCTTGAGCAACTTGACGCCGCCCTGCTCCACGTCCACGTCGATGCGTCGGGCGCCGGAGTCCAGGCTGTTTTCCAACAGCTCCTTGGCGACAGAGGCCGGCCGCTCGACTACCTCGCCGGCGGCGATCTGGTTGGCCAGCCGCGGGCTGAGCAGCTGGATGCGCGAACCGCCACTCATTGCGCGGCCAATGTGGTTGCAGGGATGTCGAGGCGCTGGCCGACCTTCAGTTCATCCGTCTTGAGGCTGTTGGTGCTGCGCAGGCTGGCCACGCTGACCTGGTAGCGCACGGCGAGCATCGCCAGGGTTTCGCCAGGGCGCACGGTGTGCTCACGTGGGCCGGCGGCAATCTTGCCGGTATCACGCAGCCAGGCGATATAGGTACCCGGCGGCGGGTTCTGCTGGAAGTACTGACGCACACCGGTATGAATCGAACGGGCCAAGGCCTGCTGATGGCTGGCGGTGGCCAGCTTGGCAGCTTCGTTGTTGTTCGAGATGAACCCGGTTTCAACGAGGATCGACGGGATATCCGGCGACTTCAGCACCATGAAGCCGGCCTGTTCCACACGCTGCTTGTGCAGCGAGGTGACACGGCCCATGTTGCCCAGCACCTTCTGCCCCACATTGAGGCTGGAGCTGAGCGTGGCGGTCATCGACAGGTCCAGCAGCACGCCGGCCAGCATGCGGTCCTTGTCATCGAGGCTGACGTTGCCGGCACCGCCGATCAGGTCGGAACGGTTTTCCGTGTCTGCCAGCCAGCGCGCGGTCTCGGAGGTGGCGCCGCGGTCGGACAAGGCGAACACCGAAGCACCAAATGCAGCCCGCGACGGCGCGGCGTCGGCGTGGATCGAGATGAACAGGTCGGCACCCTTCTTGCGAGCGATCTCGGTGCGTTTGCGCAGCGGAATGAAATAGTCGCCCGTACGGGTCAATTCGGCACGGAAGCCCCTTTCGCTGTTGATCTGGCGCTGAAGCTCTTTGGCAATCTGCAGCACGATGTCTTTTTCATGCTGGCCGCGCGAACCGGACGCACCCGGGTCTTCGCCACCGTGGCCGGCATCGATGGCCACCACGATTTCACGCTTGCCGCTAGGTACCGGCGGCAACTTGATGGCGGGCTGGGCCGGGGAGACCGGCACCGCTGGTGTGGTAGCCGGCGTCTGTACCGGCGCCGGGGCCGGCGGTGGCGCGCTGGCCGCAATGGCATCGGCTTCCTGGTCGTACAGGTCGACCACCAGGCGATTGCCGTACTGGGCGTTCGGCGCCAGCGTGAAGCTTTTCGGGGTGACCGACTTTTTCAGGTCGACCACCACCCGCAGGTCGGTCGGGGTGCGCTGAGCCGAACGCACGCTAGTGATCGGCGTGTTGGAGGTGGCCACGTTCAATGGCGCGGCCAGTGTCGCGCCATTGATGTCGATAACCAGGCGATCAGGCGCGCTCAAGGTGAAGACGCTGTGCTGCACGGGGCCAGACAGGTCGAAGACCAGCCGCGTGTTGTCTGGCGCGCGCCACAGGCGCACGCTCTTGACTTGAGTGACGGCCAGAGCGTCAACGGTCACCGTTGTCAGCAGCAGCCCAACGATGGCAACCAGTGCGCGTATGCGCATACCTACCCCACTTACTGTTTATAGTGTTTGGCCAGTGCCACGCACCAGGCCTCGCCGCGAGCCCCCTGCGGCGAAAGGATCAGCGAGCGTCCGCCCGCTTGGGGGGTCATGGTAATGGTCAGGTCAGGCTTTGGCAAAACGCCCGCACCCTTTTGTGGCCACTCGAACAGGCACAGCGGGTCGCCCTCGAAATAGTCACGAATACCCATGAACTCCAGCTCCTCCGGATCGACCAGGCGATACAGGTCGAAGTGGAAGGCCCGCACCTCACCAATTTCGTAGGGTTCGACCACGGTGAAGGTCGGGCTTTTCACTGCACCGGTATGGCCCAGGCCACGGATCAGCCCTCGGGAAAGCGTAGTCTTGCCCGCACCCAGGTCACCTTCAAGAAAGATCACGCCGCGACCGCCGGTCACCTCGGCCAGGGCTGCGCCAAACTTGACCGTGGCGTCTTCATCGGCCAGAAACAGGGTTATGCCAGACACGCAGAATGCTCCTCGAGTAACTCACGAATGACCGGCGCCAGATCACTGGCCACCAGGCCTCTACCTTTTACACCCAGCCGCTCACCAGCACAGGCATGCAACCACACCCCCAGGCCAGCGGCCTGCCAGGCACCCAGCCCTTGGGCCAGCAACGCCGCCAGCACACCGGTCAGCACATCGCCAAGGCCGGCCCCGGCCATCGCCGGGTGGCCCCGCTCGCACAGCATCAGCTGCCCGGCCGGGTCGGCCACCAGCGTACCGGCGCCCTTGAGCACGCAAACGCTGTTGTAACGGCGCGCCAGCTTGCGCGCAGCGCCCTGGCGGTCGGCCTGCACCGCCTCGGTGGAAATACCCAGCAGCCGCGCCGCCTCCCCCGGGTGCGGGGTGAGGATGCTGCCACTGGGCAGGGCCAGTGGGGTACGCGCCAGCAAATTCAGGGCATCGGCGTCCCACACCTGCGGCCGCTCGGCGTTGGCCACTGCCGACAGCAGGCTACGCCCCCACGCCGCCTGCCCCAGCCCCGGGCCAACCACCAGCACCGAGGCGCGCTCCAGCACGCCCATCAGCTGGTTGGCCGAGCTGACGCCCAGGCACATGGTTTCGGGCAGCCGGGCCAGGCTCGCGCCAACATGCTCGGGGCGCGTCGCTACGCTGACCAGCCCGGCACCACAGCGCAGGGCGGCTTCAGCGCTCAACAGCACCGCGCCGCCGGTGCCAAGGTCGCCACCCACCACCAGTACATGGCCGAAGTCGCCTTTATGGGCATGCGCATGCCGTGTCGGCAGGTGCGCGACGGTCACGCTGCTGAGCCGTTGCGGGGCATGGCTTGGGTGTTTGGTCTGCGGCATGGGGTCAAAGGCTCCAATGTCTGGCAGAATTATACGCACCTGAGCCCGTATTGCCTTGCCCATCCATGTCCAGCTGCACACCTGACCTCGCCCAACTGGCCCAATCGATCAAGATTTGGGGCCAGGAACTCGGTTTTGCCCACGTTGGCATCGCCGGGGTCGACCTTGGCGAACACGAACACCACCTGCAGCGCTGGCTCGATGCCGGCTACCAGGGCGAGATGGAGTACCTGGGTGCGCACGGCAGCAAGCGCGCGCACCCCGAGCAACTGATTCCCGGCACGGTGCGTGTGGTGTCGCTGCGCATGGACTACCTGCCCGGCGACACACAGATGGCGCAGCGCCTGGCACAGCCGGAAAAGGCCTACATATCGCGCTATGCGCTGGGCCGGGACTACCACAAGCTGGTGCGCAAGCGCGTGCAGTTCCTGGCCGACCGCATCCAGGAAGCCATTGGCCCGTTCGGCTACCGCGCATTCGTCGACAGTGCCCCTGTGCTGGAGAAAGCCCTGGCCGAACAGGCCGGGCTGGGCTGGATCGGCAAGAACACCCTGCTGCTCAACCGCAAGGCGGGCAGTTACTTCTTCCTTGCCGAGCTGTTTGTCGATTTGCCGCTGCCGGTGGACGAAGCGACTACCAGCGAGCACTGCGGGCGCTGCCAGGCCTGCCTGGACATCTGCCCGACCCAGGCGTTTGTCGGGCCCTATGTGCTGGATGCGCGGCGTTGCATCTCGTACCTGACCATCGAGCTGAAGGGCGCGATCCCTGTCGAGTTGCGCTCAATGATGGGTAACCGGGTGTTCGGTTGCGATGACTGCCAGATCGTCTGCCCATGGAACCGCTTTGCCAAGCACACCCAGGAACAGGACTTCCAGCCGCGGCATGGGCTGGAGAATGCCGAGTTGGCGCAGATGTTCCTGTGGGATGAACGCACCTTCCTGCGCAAGACCGAGGGCGGGCCATTGCGGCGGGCGGGGTATGAGCGGTTCTTGCGCAACCTGGCGGTGGGGTTGGGCAATGCGCCTTCCACCATCCCTGTGATCGAGGCCCTGAAGGCCCGGCGCGAGGATGAATCAGAACTGGTGCGCGAGCATGTGGAGTGGGCATTGGCCCGGCACAACATCCAATAACCACATGCCCCTGTGGGAGCGGGTTCACCCGCGAACACCGGCGCAGCCGGTGCCATACACCGAGTTGCATTCTTCGCGGGTGAACCCGCTCCCACAAAGACTGCCTCAGGGCTGAAAAATGACCTACTGCTGGTCGTTGTAGTGGAACTTGGGCATTTCCCAGTGGAAGCGGATCGCCAGCAACCGCACCAGGAACCCGCCGAACAAGGTCAGCAGCATCGCCTGCTCTGCCGGCACCTTGAAATACACGCACCCCAGATAGAACCACGCCGCCGCAAAGGACACGCTGGCATACAGCTCACGGCGGAACACCAGTGGAATGTCGTTGCAGAAGATATCCCGCAAGATCCCGCCAAACACCCCGGTAATCACCCCACTGATCGACGCCACCAGCATGCCCTGCCCCATCTCCAGCGCGGTCATGCAGCCAATCAGGGTAAAGGCCACCAACCCCAGGGCATCGAGCACCAGGAACAGCGAGCGCAGGCGGCGCATCATCGGCGCAATGAAAATGGTCAGCAACGCCGCAAAGCTGGTCAGCACCAGGTACTCCGGGTGCTTCACCCAGGTCAGCGGGTAATGCCCGAGCAGCACGTCGCGCACCGAGCCGCCACCCAAGGCGGTGACGCAGGCAATCAGCACCACGCCGAACCAGTCCATGCCGCGACGCCCGGCAGACAAGGCGCCGGTCATGGCTTCGGCGGTGATAGCGATGAGGTAGAGCATCAACAACATGGCGCGGGTCCGTGCGAGAAAGGCGCGCAGTCTAACCAGTTGCCCAGGGCACCAAAAGGGGGCGCAGATACAATATCTGCGCCTTTTCGGCTCACAGCTTGATGAAGTGCTCGCGGTAGTGGCGCAGCTCGGCGATCGACTCGCGGATATCGTCCAGCGCCAGGTGGGTATTGCCCTTCTTGAAGCTGTCACGCACGTCCGGTGCCCAGCGCGCGGCCAGTTCCTTCAGGGTGGAGACATCCAGGTTGCGGTAATGGAAGTAGTTTTCCAGGTTGCGCATGTGGCGGTAGAGGAAGCGGCGGTCCTGGCAGATGCTATTGCCGCAGATCGGCGACTTGCCTTTGGGCACCCACTGCTCGAGGAAGGCGATGGTCTGCGCCTCGGCTTCAGCCATGCTGACCTTGCTCTCGCGCACGCGCTGGGTCAGGCCCGAAGCACCATGGGTACGGGTGTTCCATTCGTCCATGCGCGCCAGCACTTCGTCACTGTGGTGGATGGCGATCACCGGCCCTTCAGCCAGGGTGTTCAGCTGGCTGTCGGTAACGATGGTGGCCATCTCGATGATGACATCACTGTCCGGATCCAGGCCGGTCATTTCCAGGTCGATCCAGACCAGGTTCTGTGGGTTTTGCATGCAGGGGCTCCTCATATAGGCCGTCATATTAGCCTAGTGGCCAATGCACGCCCATTCACCGCATCAAAGGTAAGCGCAATGGTCCAGAGCCTGGCGTGCTAAACTGCCAGCCGTTTTCAATGCCCTACCTGGGCCTTTCTCACGGTACCTTCATGGCCAAACGCCAGCTCAATCGCCGCCAGAACTGGCGGATCGAAAAAATCCAGGGCGAGCGCGCCGCTCGCGCCGCCAAACGCGAGCAGCATGCGCTGCAGGAACTGGAAGGCGGCGACCTGGGGCCAGAGCAACTGGGCCTGGTGATCGCGCACTTTGGCGTGCAGGTAGAAGTTGAAGCCCAGGATGGCGAAACCGCAGGCCAGGTGTTCCGCTGCCATTTGCGCGCCAACCTGCCGGCGCTGGTCACCGGCGACCGTGTCGTGTGGCGTGCGGGTAACCAGGGCATCGGCGTAATCGTGGCGCAGATGCCGCGCAGCACCGAACTGTGCCGGCCAAACAACCACGGCCAACTCAAGCCGGTGGCCGCCAACGTCGACCTGATCGTGATCGTGTTCGCACCGGCGCCAGAACCGCACCCAAACCTGATCGACCGCTACCTGGTCGCGGCCGAGCACGCCGGCCTGCGCCCGCTGCTGCTGCTGAACAAGGCCGACTTGATCAACGACGAGAATGGCCCCGGCCTGCATGCGCTGCTGGAAGTCTACCGTGAACTGGGCTACCCGCTGCTGGAAGTATCGGCACACCAGGGCGACGGCATGCAGCGCCTGCAGCAGCTGCTTGACGGCCACATCAGTGTGTTCGTCGGCCAGTCAGGGGTGGGCAAGTCGTCGCTGGTCAACAGCCTGCTGCCAGATGCCGGTACCCGTGTCGGCGACCTGTCGGAATGGTCTGGCCAAGGTACCCACACCACCACCACGGCGCGGCTGTACCACTTCCCTAACGGCGGCGATCTGATCGACTCGCCGGGCATCCGTGAGTTCGGCCTTGGCCATGTCAGCCGCGACGACGTGGAAGATGGCTTTATCGAGTTCCGCGACCTGTTCGGCACCTGCCGCTTCCGCGACTGCAAGCATGACCGCGAACCGGGCTGCGCGCTGCTCAAGGCCCTGGACGAGGGGCGCATCAAGCCGCAACGCATGAACAGCTACCGCTCGATCATCGCCAGCCTGACAGAAGACAGCTACTGATCGTTGTGAGCCTTACGCGGTCCTTGTAGGAGCGGCCTTGTGTCGCGATGGGCCGCAAAGCGGCCCCAGGATTTCAGCGTTGCCGCATAGATCGCCGGGGCTGCTTTGCAGCCCATCGCGACACAAGGCCGCTCCTACAGTACCGAGCAAGGCTTACTGCTCCTTGGCCTCATCCATCTTCAGCGTGCCATCTTCAAAGATGTTCAGCTTCTGGCGCAGCTCACGCGGTTGCATCGGTGCTTGCTCAGTTGCCCCAGGGGCTTGCGGTGCGCCAGCCCCTGGCGCAGGGGCGCTAGCCGGCGGTGCAGCAGGGTCGGCGGCCGGCGCTTCCGGCGCACCCTGCTCACCCTCGATATTGCGCTGGGCCTTCTTGGTCAGCACGATGATATCGATACGGCGGTTGACCGGGTTGAACGGGTCCTTGCGGTCGAACAGCGACGACGAGGCATAACCCACCACCCGCGCCACCTGCCCGTCCGGGTAACCCCCAGCCACCAGCGCACGGCGCGCAGCGTTGGCACGGTTGGCCGACAGCTCCCAGTTGCCGAACTCACCACTGCCGGCATACGGCTTGGCATCGGTGTGGCCGCTGATGCTGATCTTGTTCGGCACCGCCTTGATGGTATCGGCCATGGCCAGCAGGATGTCTTCAAAGTACGGCTGCAAGCGGGCGCTACCGATGTCGAACATCGGCCGGTTCTCGGCATCCATGATCTGGATGCGCAGGCCGTCCTGGGTGATTTCGAACAGGATCTGGTCCTTGAACTTCTGCAGCTGCGGGTTCTCTTCCACCTTGTTCTGCAGTTCCTGCAGCAGCAACTCCAGGCGCTCGCGCTCGACCTGCTCGGCCATGGTCTCGACCTGGTCCTTGCTCATCTGGGTTGTGGACTCGGGCATCGGCTCGGATTTGACTTCCGGGTTGATGGTTTTCTCCGGTGCCAGTTCAGGCGAACCACCGAGGTCGATGACATAGGGCGTGCCGCTTTCCGTGAAGCCGATCGGGTCCTGGAAGTAGCCGGCAATGGCGATTTTCTGCTCCGGTGTGGCCGTGGACATCAACCACAGCACCAGAAAGAACGCCATCATTGCCGTAGCAAAGTCGGCAAAGGCGATTTTCCAGGCGCCGCCGTGGTGGCCGCCGCCAAAGCGCTTGACGCGCTTGACGATGATGGGCTGATTGTTTTCCATGACTCAGCGACCGCGAACCGCTTGTTCCAGCTCGGCGAAACTTGGGCGGTGCCTTGGGTACAGCACCTTGCGCCCGAACTCGACGGCCAGCGAAGGTGGCATGCCCGAGGCCGAGGCAACCAGCGAAGCCTTGATCGACTCGTAGAGGTTCAGCTCCTCCTTGGCATCGTGCTCCAGGCACTTGGCCAGCGGGCCGAAGAAGCCGTAGGCAGCCAGAATACCGAAGAAGGTACCGACCAGCGCCGCACCCACGTGCATGCCGATGGCTGCCTGGTCGCCCTCGCCCAGCGAGGCCATGGTTACCACGATACCCAGTACCGCCGCGACGATACCGAAACCAGGCATGCCGTCAGCGATGCCGGTCACCGCATGGGACGGGTGCTCCAGCTCTTCCTTCATGCTCAGCAGCTCCATGTCGAACAAGCCCTCGAGTTCGTGCGGGGCCATGTTGCCGGTGGACATGATGCGCAAGTAGTCGCACACGAACGCAGTCATGCGCTCGTCGGCCAGCACCGTCGGGTACTTGGCGAAGATAGGGCTGGCGGCGGCGTCCTCGATGTCGGCCTCGATGGCCATCATGCCTTCGCGACGGCTCTTGTTGAGGATCTCGTACACCAGGCCCAGCACCTCCAGGTAGTAGGCATGGGTGAAGCGCGAGCCGAACATCTTCATCGACTTCTTGATGACGTGCATGGTCATGTGGCCAGGGTTGGCCTGCAGAAATGCGCCAAAGGCCGCACCGCCGATGATCAGTACTTCGAACGGCTGGATCAGCGCCGCGATCTTGCCGTGGGAGAGCACGTAGCCGCCGAGCACGCTCGCGAATACGACGATGATGCCGATAATTTTAGCCATAGGTTCAAAGCACTTGCTGTCGTGGTCAGGGGAAGAGACGGGAGCTTTAAAACTCTTCTTCTACTTATCGGCAGAACTGCGCCAGACTATAGCCACTCAATGCGAAAAGCCAGTTCGGACTGATGTCAAAATGCCAATCGAAACCAAGGTGCCCGCTCAGGCTCCGCGTACGCTAGAGGCCTGGGTAAAGCTGCTAGAGAGTGTTCGCATCCCCGTGCCGAAGCACAGCTACGACCGGGTCATGGCTGCCATCCACGATAGCCGCCGCTCGCTGCGCGACATCGCCGAACTGATGCAGGACAGCCCGGCACTGGTGCTTTCGGTGATGCGCGAAGCGAATCACCCCACCAACGCCAGCCAGGCCGAGCCCGCCGAAAGCCTGGAAGTCGCCCTCAACCGCCTGGGCCTGGCGCGCAGCGAGCAACTGCTCAAGCGCCTGCCCGCGCTGCCCGTCGAAGAAATCCCGCCAGTGCTCAGCCAGTTCCAGCTGATTAGCCAGCACGCCTCGCAGCAGGCCAGCGGCCTGTTCGCCAGCCGCCTGGCACGCCTGTGGCAGGAAATTCACTGGGGCAGCCTGCTGTTCCTGTCACCGCTGTGGCCGCTGGCACTGGCCTACCCCAAGCTGCTCGACACCTGGGAGCTGCGGGTTATCCACAAGGGTGAGGACGCCGCCCAGGTAGAGGATGAGCTGTTTGGCGTGCGCATCATGGCGCTGTGCCAAACCATGGCGGAGTACTGGCGCCTGCCGCAGTGGGTAACACAGGGTTACCGCCTGCTGCTGGAGGAACGCGAACAACTGGCCCAAGTGCTGAGCATCGCCCGCGACGAAGACCTGCTCAGCCAGCAACACCGCCTGGATGCCGAGCCCGGCCTGCGCCGCTGGTTCAACCAGCCGGCCAACACCGTGCTGCTGGCCAACAACCTTGCACTGGCGGCGCAGGTGGGCTGGGACAACCCGCACCTGCTGCGCTGGCAACTGCTGACGGCGCTGTACCTGCAGACCTCGCTGGAAGACGTGCAGCAGCAAGTACACCAACAAGCTGCCGCCAGCGCCCGCCGCCACGCCAGGCATGCCCTGTTCCACCCGGCTGAAGCACTGATCTGGCCCTGGCACCAGCGCCGCCCGCACCCGGACATGCTGGCGCCGCCGCCACCCAGCAGCGACGACCTGGCGCGCTGGCGCAAGCTGTGCCAGGACCTGTTGGCCCAGCCCAGCCCGTTCACCAATACCGTGCACCTGGCCACCCAGGCCCGTGAAGCCCTGTTGGCCTGCGGCATGCAACGCATCATGCTGCTGAGCCTGGATAAAGCCAGTGACTACCTGCGCGTGCAGCAGATTGCCGGTCTACCCAAAGAGGCGGGGGCCCTGGCCCTGCAGGTGTCACAAAACAAACTGCTGCAAAAGCTGATGGCGCAGGCCGGGCAGCTGCGCATCACCCCAGAAAACCACAGCCAGTTCTCGGCCTTGCTGCCAGCCCCGCTGCGCGCCCTGTTCCGCAGCGAGCACGTGCTGCTGCGCTCGCTGGCGGTGAACGACCAGGTGCTGATGCTGATAGTGGCCGACCAGGGCTGCCGGCCTTTGGCCGATATCAGCGTGCAGGCCTTCGGCAAGACCGCACAATGCACCGAGCGGGCACTGTCGGTGTTTGCCAACCGCAAGGGCTGAGCCTTGCGCTACAATCGCCCCTCTTTCCACACTGGAGACCGTGGATGACTGACTTTTCCGGCCTGCCCCTGGTGATCGAAGCCGCGGACCTGCTGCCACGCCTGGGTTCGCCACAGCTGATCCTGGTCGACCTGAGCAGTGCCAACCGCTATGTCAGCGGGCATATCCCCGGCGCACGCTTTGTCGAAGGCAAGCGTACCCAGCTTGGCCAGCCTCCTGCGCCCGGCCTGCTGCCGCCCCTGGGCGAGCTGGAAAAACTGTTCAGCGAACTCGGCCACCGCGACGACGCTGTCTATGTGGTGTACGACGATGAAGGCGGTGGCTGGGCCGGGCGCTTCATCTGGCTGCTCGACGTGATCGGCCACAAGGCGTATCACTACCTCAATGGCGGTATCCAGGCCTGGCCGGCAGACACGTTGTCCACCGACGTGCCCGCCAGCGGCAACAGCCCGGTGCATCTGCGTATCGACAACGCCCCCACCGCCACCCGCGAGTACCTGCAAAGCCGCCTGGGCGCCGATGACCTGGTCATCTGGGACGCTCGCGGCCCGCAGGAATTCAGCGGCGAGAAGGTATTGGCAGCAAAGGGCGGGCACATACCCGGTGCTATCAACTTCGAGTGGACCGCCGGCATGGACCTCAACGACCACCTGCGCATTCGCCAGGACATCAAACAAGTCCTCGAGCAGCTGGGCATCACCCCTGACAAGGAAGTGATCACCCACTGCCAGACCCACCGCCGCTCCGGCTTCACTTATCTGGTGGCCAAGGCCCTCGGCTACCCACGCGTCAAGGCCTACGCCGGCTCGTGGAGCGAATGGGGCAACCACCCGGACACGCCTGTAGAAGTTTAAGGAACCTGCATGAAATCCCGTTTGTTCATCATCAGCCAGTACCTGCTGCCGCACCACCTGCTGTCGCGGCTGGCCGGCTGCATCGCCGAGTGCCGCGTGCGCTGGTTCAAGAATGCCTTTACCGCCTGGTTCGCCAAGCGCTACCAGGTAAACATGTCTGAAGCGCTGGTCGAGGACTTGAGCGCTTACGAGCACTTCAATGCGTTCTTCACCCGCGCCCTGAAGCCCGGTGCACGCCCGCTGGACGAAACCCCGGGCGCCATCCTGTGCCCGGCCGACGGCGCCGTCAGCCAGCTCGGCCCGATCGAGCACGGCCGCATCTTCCAGGCCAAGGGCCACGGTTACAGCGCGCAAGAGCTGCTGGGCGGCGACCCGGCCCTGGCAGCGCCGTTCATGGGCGGCGAGTTTGCCACCATCTACCTGTCGCCCAAGGACTACCACCGCGTGCACATGCCGCTGGCCGGCACCCTGCGCGAAATGGTCTATGTGCCGGGCCGTCTGTTCTCGGTCAACCAGACCACCGCAGAGAACGTTCCCGAGCTGTTCGCCCGCAACGAGCGCGTGGTGTGCCTGTTCGACACCGAGCGCGGGCCGATGGCCGTGGTGCTGGTGGGTGCGATGATCGTCGCCTCGATCGAAACCGTGTGGGCTGGATTGGTGACGCCGCCCAAGCGTGAGCTGAAGACCTTCCGTTACGACGAAGCCAGCCGTGCGCCGATCCACCTGGAGAAAGGTGCCGAGCTGGGCCGCTTCAAGCTGGGCTCGACCGCCATCGTGCTGTTCGGGCCGGAGCAGGTGAAGTGGGCTGAGAACCTGGGCGCTGGCTCCGCTGTAAGCATGGGGCAATTGTTGGCAGAGCCCGCCCAGGCTTGATTCAAGCTGGATGAAAAAGGCCCTGCTCATGCGGGGCCTTTTCATTGGGGCCGCTGTGCGGCCCTTCGCGGGCACGCCCGCTCCCACAAAGCATGGTGTCTACTCACGCTTTGAAGGTTCGCGCGATCACTGTGGGAGCGGGCATGCCCGCGAAGGGCTGCGAAGCAGCCCCAGGTTCCCGGGTCAGCCGCGAGCCTCGCGGTCGCGCAGGCCCAACAGGTACAGCACGCCATCCAGCCCCAGGGTGGAAATCGCCTGCTTGGCCGACTGGCGCACCAGCGGCTTGGCGCGGAACGCTACGCCCAGGCCGGCCAGCGACAGCATCGGCAGGTCGTTGGCGCCATCACCCACGGCGATGGTCTGCTCCAGCTGCAAGCCTTCTTCGCTGGCCAGCTGTTGCAGCAGCTCGGCCTTGCGCTGGGCATCGACGATTGGCTCGACAGCCACGCCGGTCACCTTGCCGTCGACCACTTCCAGCTCGTTGGCAAACACATAGTCGATGCCCAGGCGCGCCTGCACCTGGCGAGCAAAGTAGGTAAAGCCACCGGACAGGATGGCGGTCTTGTAACCCAGGCGCTTGAGCTCGGCGAACAGGTTTTCGGCACCCTCGGTCAAGCGCAGCGAGGCACCGATTTCGTCCAGCACACCCACATCCAGGCCTTTGAGTAGCGCCATGCGCTCCTTGAAGCTGGCGCGGAAGTCCAGTTCACCGCGCATGGCGCGCTCGGTGATCGCGGCCACCTGCTCACCCACGCCGGCCGCCTTGGCCAGTTCGTCGATGACTTCGGCTTCGATCAGCGTCGAGTCCATGTCGAACACCGCCAGGCGGCGGTTACGGCGGAACAAGTCGTCCTTCTGGAAGGCGATGTCGATGCTCAGCGCTTCGGCCAGGGCAAAGAAGTCCGCACGCAGGGCCTGGGCATCGCTCGGCGCACCACGCACGGAGATCTCGATGGCCGCCTTGCCCTTGTCGGTTTCGGCATCCAGCGCCACACGCGCCGACAAACGCTCGATGCGCTCGATGGTGAGGCCGTACTGGCTGATCACCGCGCTCACCCGCTGCAATTGCTCGGGGGTGATCTTGCGGCTGAGCAGGGTGACGATATGGCGCGCTTCGCCCTGGCCGTCAGCCCAGTGCTGGTAGTCCGCCTCGGAAATCGGCGTGTAGCGGGCCTGCAGGTTCAGTTCATGGGCCTTGGCCTGCACGCTTTGCAGCAGGGCGGTAGCCACTTCGTTGTCAGGGATGTCGACCAGGATACCGAACGACAAAGTGCCGTGCATGACCGCCAGGCCGATGTCGAGGATGCTCACACCGCCCTGCAGCAGGACGCCGGTGATAGCCGCAGTGAGACCGGGACGGTCCTCACCGGTGATGTTGATCAGGACGATTTCGCGCACAACCTGGCTCCGACTTCGATGAAAAATGCGCATTCTACCGATTTTCCGTGACCATCGGGCGCCAACGATACTTTGCCGACAAAACCCGGGTCGCTATACTGCCCCACACTTTCTGCCATTAAGAGCCGAGCTCAGTGAACCGGCCCACGCCCGTCAAACCAGACAATTTCTTCCTGATGATCTATCGTGCCCTGAGTCAACGCCGCGTGCCGCTGGCACTGCGCATCGCTTGCACCAACATCTTCCTGGTCGCGCTGGCGCTGGTGATCTATGCCTGCGTGATGGGCCTGCAGTTCAAGCAGGCCATGCACGAGCAGGCCGATGCCCTTGGCCAGAGCCTGACCACCCAGACCGCCACCTCGGCGACCGAGCTGCTGGTGTCCAACGACATCCTCAGTCTCAACGTGCTGCTGGGCAACCTGGTGAAAAACCCGCTGGTGGCCCACGCGGCCATCTACAGCGTGGACAACCGCATCCTCGCCGAGGCCGGCCAGCGCCCACGCAACAGCCTGCTGGGCGAGGCCGAGGGCCTGTACCAGACCAAGATCACCTTCCAGGACGTGACGGCCGGGCAACTGCGCATCAGCCTGGACATGAGCCAGTTCCAGCAGCCGATGCTGATCAGCCTGCAGAGCATGGGGATCATGGCAGCCATCCTGCTGGCCCTGGCCCTCAGCCTGAGCCTGCGACAGGGCCGCCACATCACCCTGCCGCTGCTGCAATTGCGGGTGTGGCTGCGAGACCCGCAGCCCTATACCCCGGCCACCGACCGCCAGGATGAGATCGGCGACATCGCCCGCCAGTTGCATGCGCGCCTGGCCCCGCCGCCACCGCCGGAGCCAGAGCTGGAGGAAGAGGACGACGAGCATTTCGACGACTTCCACGACGCAGCGCCGGCCCCCAAGGCCGCACCGCGCCCCAAGGTTGCCGCATTGGCCGAGGAAGATGACGACGAAGCCTTCGCCGGCCTGATGGACGACGACAGTGCGCCCAAAGCCGCCCCGGTCGAGTCTGACGAGCCGCAGTACAGCGCCGTACTAGCCGTGCAACTGGGCTCGCAAGAGCAACTGCGCCGCCTGCCGCGTACCCGCCTGACCGAGCTGACCGAACGCTACCGCGATTGCCTGGAGCATGCTGCCTCGCTCTATGACGGTGAAACCCACACGCTCAACGACGGCAGCACCCTGGTACTGTTCCACAGCCGCGACTGTGGCGAGGACTACCTGACCAACGCCATCTGCTGCGGCGAGCTGCTGCGCGCCCTGGGTCATGCCCTGCAGATCGAAGTGGCCGACAGCGGCATCACCCTTCAGCTGCAACTGGGCCTGGTTCTGGGCAACGACCTGCAAGGGCTGGAGCTGGTGGACCTGCTGATGGCCGAAAAGGCCCAGGATGCCCTGGCACTGTCACAGCACAGCCGCAACCTGTTGCTGGTGGAGCGGCAGATCAGCGATGACGCGCTGATTCGGCAGCGCGCCCGCATTCGCCCGATCGCCAGCCCTGAGGGTGCCTGCTGCGTGGAACGCTTGATGGAGCCTTACCCGTCGATGCTGGAGCGCCAGCTGGCACGCATGCACGAGCGCCGCGCCTGACAGTTTCCCCTTGTGGGAGCGGGCGCGCCCGCGAATCAGGCGCCGCGGTGCATGGCACCGGCTGCGCCGGTGTTCGCGGGCACGCCCGCTCCCACAAAGTCCGCATCTATCCTTTAGATACAAAAAAGCCCGCAACATATGCGGGCTTTTTTGTGGGTGTCAGTTCGATCAGAACCGATAAACTTCCATGTCGGTGCGAATCGGCGAGGCCATCGGGATCCTGGATTTCTCCGGCCCTTTCTTGACCTGCACCGGTGCAGCGGGCTTTTTCGGTGCTTCTTCGGCAATCGCCGGCTGGTTGGCCAGCGGCTTGACCGCGGTGCTCAGCTGTTCGGCCAGCTTCTGCAGCAGTTGGCCCTGGGCCTGAACCTGCGACGACTCGCTGCCCTCGTGCGGCTGCTCGAGGTGAACGATACGGTTGTCACGCACATGGCCACGGCGGTCCAGCAGACGCCACTGGGCATCCAGGATGGCCGGCTGGTTTTTGCCCGAGTCCAGCCGCGTGATCGACAACAGTACCTGCACGTCCGGGCTGAAGCCAGCGGTCGCCGGGGCCAGCACAACGCGCTGGCTGTCCAGGCGCCAGGCCAGTTGACGCACCAGCAGCTGGTCGATATCCGACGAAAGGCTGCCCGCCCAACGGCCGTCAGTGGCCGCGCTCAGGCTGCCGTCGGCTTGACGCTGCAGGAACGTCTCACGCTGCAGGTAATCGGCCACCGATACCGGGCCGAGTACCACGGCCATGCCCGCACTCTGCGACGGCTGGCCAGGATCACCACTGTCGAGCTGGTACAGGGCAACCGGCTGATGCATGGTGCACCCGCCAAGGCCCAGCAGGCCAGTCATCAACAGCGCAAATGGAAGGCGCAGAAGTTTCATCATCCCATCCAGGCGGTCGCCTACAGGCCACCGCAGTGATACATATAGATTCAAACGGGCACACGACTACGTCGGCACCGCGAGGGCCATATCATCCGCGAAATAACCGTCCGACTCCAGCATTTCTGCCCGGAACGGCGCTGAAATTGCCGTTCCAGACATTTCTGCCCTTTACGCCGGCACTTCCACCTGCAACCCATCGACGCGCTGGAAGCCGCGTGGCAGCTTGCTGCCTCGCCGTCCGCGCTCGCCCTTGTAATGCTCCAGGTCGTCCGCTTTCAGAGATAGGGTACGCTTGCCGGCTTGCAATACAAGGGTCGCGCCTTCGGCAATCACGGCCAGATCGGTGACAAATTCTTCACGGCTGGCGACCCGGTCGCCCGGCACGCCAATGAT
Organism: Pseudomonas sp. BP01; assembly: GCF_022760795.1. Taxonomy (NCBI): domain Bacteria; kingdom Pseudomonadati; phylum Pseudomonadota; class Gammaproteobacteria; order Pseudomonadales; family Pseudomonadaceae; genus Pseudomonas; species Pseudomonas sp. BP01. The sequence goes on along the minus strand of NZ_JAFBKA010000018.1, from coordinate 10,446 downwards.
CTTGTTGCCCTTGCCCTTGCCCAGCTGCGGCAAGTCGCTGACCTTGAACACCAGCAGGCGGCCTTCAGTGGTCACGGCTGCCAGCCAGTCCTCCTCGCGATTGGCCACCGGGCGCGGGGTCATGACCTTGGCGCCGTTAGGCAGGCTGAGCAAACCCTTGCCGGCCTTGTTCTTGGCCTGCAAGTCTTCACCCTTGACCACGAAGCCGTAGCCCGCATCCGAGGCAACCACGTACAGCGCGTCGTCCTCCGGCAACAGCACACACTCGAAGGTGGCCCCTGGCGGTGGCGTCAGGCGGCCGGTCAGCGGCTCGCCCTGACCACGTGCCGAGGGCAAGCTGTGAGCCGCCACCGAGTAGCTGCGGCCCGTAGAGTCGATGAGCACGGCAAACTGGTTGGAACGCCCGGCTGCCGCGGCCTTGAAGCCATCACCGGCCTTGTACGACAAACCGGTGGCGTCGATATCGTGGCCTTTGGCGCAACGCACCCAGCCCTTCTCCGACAGCACCACGGTGACCGGCTCGGTCGGCATCAGCTCGTTTTCCGACAGGGCCTTGGCTTCGACGCGCTCGACGATGGGCGAACGGCGCGCGTCGCCGTAGGTTTCGGCGTCCTTGATCAGTTCGCTGCGCACCAGCTTGCGTAGCTTGGCCTCGCTGCCCAGCAGCGCCTGCAGCTTGGCTTGTTCCTTGAGGAGTTCGTCCTGTTCACCGCGGATTTTCATCTCTTCCAGGCGCGCCAGCTGACGCAGGCGGGTCTCGAGGATGTACTCAGCCTGGATTTCGCTCAGCTCGAAGCGGGCAATCAGGGCCTGCTTGGGGTGCTCCTCGGTACGGATGATGTGGATCACTTCATCCAGGTTGAGGAATGCGGTGAGCAAACCATCCAGCAGGTGCAGGCGCCTTTCTACCTTGTCCAGGCGATGCTGCAGCCGGCGGCGAACAGTGTTGGTACGAAACTCCAGCCATTCAACCAATATTGCACGCAGGTTCTTCAACTGCGGGCGGCCGTCCAGGCCAATGATATTGACGTTGACCCGGTAGCTGCTCTCCAGGTCGGTGGTGGCGAACAGGTGCTGCATCAGTTCGTCGGCATCCACACGGTTGGAGCGCGGGATGATGACGATGCGGCACGGGTTCTCGTGATCGGATTCGTCACGCAGGTCCGCCACCATCGGCAGTTTCTTGGCCTGCATCTGTGCGGCAATCTGCTCCAGCACCTTGGCCCCGGAGACCTGGTGCGGCAGTGCAGTCACAACGATGTCGCCATCCTCGACGCGGTAAACGGCACGCATGCGGATCGAGCCGCGGCCGCTTTCGTACATCTTGAGGATTTCTGCCCGTGGCGTGATGATTTCCGCCTCGGTGGGGTAATCCGGCCCCTGGATGTGCTCGCACAACTGCTCGATGGTGGCCTTGGGCTCGTCGAGCAGGCGCACGCAGGCACTGGCTACCTCACGCAGGTTGTGCGGAGGCACGTCGGTGGCCATGCCCACGGCGATACCGGTGGTACCGTTGAGCAGGATGTTGGGCAGGCGCGCAGGCAGCACGGCCGGCTCCTGCAGGGTACCGTCAAAGTTCGGTACCCAATCCACGGTACCTTGGCCAACTTCGCTGAGCAGCACTTCGGCGTAGCGTGACAGCCGCGCCTCGGTATAACGCATGGCGGCGAACGACTTCGGATCGTCCGGCGCCCCCCAGTTACCCTGGCCATCGACCAGCGTGTAGCGGTAGCTGAACGGTTGCGCCATCAGCACCATGGCCTCGTAGCAGGCCGAGTCGCCGTGGGGGTGGAACTTGCCGAGCACGTCACCGACGGTACGCGCCGACTTCTTGTGCTTGGCATCGGCATCGAGCCCCAACTCGCTCATGGCATAGACGATGCGTCGCTGCACCGGCTTCAGGCCATCGCCGATGTGCGGCAAGGCGCGGTCCATGATCACGTACATGGAATAGTTGAGGTAGGCCTGTTCGGTGAAGTCAGCCAGCGAGCGGCGTTCGACGCCGTCCAGGCTGAGTTCCAGTGAGTCGCTCATGCGGGCCTCGTCATTTCAGGTTCTGGCGTAGCAGCATGGTGCCGCCGCGCTGGGTAAATTCAAGTTGTTTCAGGGCACTCATGCCCAGCAATACGGTTTGCCCGTCCAGCCCCGGCACCACGATGGCGCGCACATCCTGCAGGCGGATATCGCCCAGCTGCAGGCTGGCCAGGCGTGTGCGGTAGCCTTCGGTGCGGCCATTGGCGGTACTGAGCAGCACCGGGCTGCCGCGCTCAAGGTTCAGGCCACGGGCCAACGCCTCGGGGATCGCCACATCGGTGGCGCCGGTGTCGAGCATGAAATGCACCAGCTGGCCGTTGATCGCGCCATCCACCATGAAGTGGCCCTGGCCGTTGCCCAGCAGGCGCACTTCGACAAAGCCGTCGCCATGCTCGGACTGCACCTGGGCATTGGGGTTGCGCTGGCTGTCTTCCCACTGGCCGAAAAAGCGCGTGGCAAGGAACAGCGCCGCCGCCCAGGCGACGATCATCAGTACCCTGCCCGCCCGCTTGCCCGGCGCCTGGCTCATGGCTTGGCGCTCCAGCCACCTTCCGGTGCCTCGAAGCGCCAGACGATCGGGCGCGTCTCGCCATCGGCGCGGGCGCCGTTGTTGTTGTCCAGGCCGACCCAGGCGCCCTTGGCATCGATCACAAGGGCCTCGGCCAGGCCGAACGGTTGCGGGTAGCGGCGCGCGTCGACCAGGGCATCGGCCGCAAACGACCAGCAGCGCTCGACCTTGCCGCTGTCGGCATCCCGCCGACAGACCCGGTAGGCATTGCGTTCGAGGGTGAACAGCTTGCCCTCGAACCAGGCCAGGTCGGCAAAGTCGCGCGACAGTGCCCGGGCGTTGGGCATTTGCGCAGGCTGCATCTCGACCCCGGCCTCGCTCAGCAGCACACAGCTGCGTCCGCAGGTCCACACCGATTGCTGGCGCTCGATGGCCACCAGGCCACGGCGCTCGCGTTCGGCGGCCAGCCACAGGCGGTCGCCCGCCGGGTTGATCGCCAGGCCTTCGAACAGGGCATTGAAGTTCAGCAGCATGCCACTGGCGCGGGCCTGGCGCACCATGGCCGGGTCGATCTTCAACCAGTCCGGCTCGCCTTGCACCGGCAACTGCAACACGGCGGCATGGGCTTCGCTTGCCAGGTACAGGTTACCCGCCTGGTCACAGGTGATGCCTTCAAAGTCCAGCTCCCCACCGCGAATGTAGGACGCCGCCCAATTGCGCGACTTGAGGCCCCACGGCAGGCCGCTTTCCGGCGGCGGTGGCGGGGTGAAGGTCAGCGGTTGCGCGCGCCAGGTCGGGTTCTGCTGGTCGAAGCGGTAGATGCGGTTGTCGTCGCGGTCGGACACGCCCCACAGCCCACCCCGGCATTGCGCCAGGCCGGACAGGTTGCCACCGCGCATGCCGTCGATCGGGTGCTCGACACTGAGCTTCAGCTCCGGCCAGTTACCGGCCAGGGCGGGCAAGGCAACCAACGCAAGGCAAACGGCAAGAACGTGCCGAATCAAACCATGACCTCGGCCAGGTTGCCTTTGGTTTCCAGCCAGCTCTTGCGGTCACCGGCGCGTTTCTTGGCCAGCAGCTTGTCCATCAGCTCGCAGGTGGCCTCGACGTCATCCAGGGTCAGCTGCACCAGGCGCCGGGTGTTCGGGTCCATGGTGGTTTCACGCAGCTGTGGCGGGTTCATCTCGCCCAAACCCTTGAAGCGGGTGACCTGTGGCTTGCCGCGCTTCTTCTCGGCCACCAGGCGGTCGAGGATGCCGTCACGCTCGGCTTCGTCGAGGGCGTAGTAGATTTCCTTGCCCAGGTCGATGCGGTACAGCGGCGGCATGGCCACGTACACATGCCCGGCCTCCACCAGCGCGCGGAAGTGCTGAACGAACAGCGCGCACAGCAGCGTGGCGATGTGCAGGCCGTCGGAGTCGGCGTCGGCAAGGATGCAGACTTTGCCGTAGCGCAGTTGCGCCAGGTCTGTGGCACCCGGGTCGACACCGATGGCCACGGCGATGTTGTGCACCTCCTGGCTGGCCAGGACTTCGCCACCGTCCACTTCCCAGGTGTTTAGGATCTTGCCGCGCAGCGGCAGGATCGCCTGGTACTCCTTGTCCCGTGCCTGCTTGGCCGAGCCACCTGCCGAGTCACCCTCGACCAGGAACAGTTCGGCACGCATCGGGTCCTGGCCGGCGCAATCGGCCAGCTTGCCCGGCAGTGCCGGGCCCTGGGTAATGCGCTTGCGCTCGACCTTCTTGCTGGCCTTGAGGCGGCGCCCGGCGTTGCTGATGGCCAGCTCTGCCAGTTGCATGCCCAGCTCGGGGTGGGCATTGAGCCACAGGCTGAAGGCGTCCTTGACCACGCCGGAAACAAAGGCAGCCGCCTCGCGTGATGACAGGCGCTCTTTGGTCTGCCCGGAGAACTGCGGCTCCTGCATTTTCATCGAGAGCACGAAAGAGATGCGCTCCCAGACGTCCTCTGGCGCCAGCTTCACGCCGCGCGGCAGCAGATTGCGGAACTCGCAGAACTCACGCATGGCATCCAGCAGGCCCTGACGCAGGCCATTGACATGGGTGCCGCCCTGCGCAGTGGGGATCAGGTTGACGTAGCTTTCCTGGACGCTGTCGCCGCCTTCTGGCAACCACAGCAATGCCCAGTCTGCGGCTTCCTTGTTGCCCGCCAGGCTGCCGCAGAACGGCTCGTCAGGCAGGCGCTGGAACTCGCTGACCGCATCGACCAGGTACGAACGCAGGCCGTCTTCATAGTGCCACTCGACCTTCTCGCCGCTGGCCTTGTCTTCGAAGCTGACCAGCAGGCCGGGGCACAGCACGGCCTTGGCCTTGAGCACATGCTTGAGGCGGCTGATGGAGAACTTGGGCGAGTCGAAGTACTTGGGGTCTGGGCTGAAGTAGACGCTGGTGCCGGTATTGCGCTTGCCGACCGAGCCGACCACTTCCAGCTCGCTGGCCTTGAAGCCATCGGCGAAGGTCATCTGGTATTCGTTGCCGTCACGCTTGACGCGCACGCGCACCTGGGTCGACAGGGCGTTGACCACCGAGATACCCACACCGTGCAAACCACCGGAGAACTGGTAGTTCTTGTTGGAGAACTTGCCGCCGGCGTGCAGCTTGGTAAGGATCAGCTCGACTCCGGACACGCCTTCTTCCGGGTGGATGTCCACTGGCATGCCGCGGCCATCGTCGCTGACCTCCAGCGAATGGTCGGCATGCAGGATGACCTGGACCGAACGGGCGTGGCCGGCCAGGGCTTCGTCGACACTGTTGTCGATGACTTCCTGGGCCAGGTGGTTGGGGCGGCTGGTATCGGTGTACATGCCCGGCCGCTTGCGGACCGGGTCAAGGCCCGAGAGGACTTCGATGGCGTCTGCGTTATAGGCGCTAGCGCTGGGATTGGCCATAGGGTCTCGTCGTCAGTCTGGTGAGTGCAAAAAAGTCAAAATACAGAAAAATCGAGCGCCGCATACTGCCCGCGAGCAATACCGGCAAAAGCCAGCAGAGCCGGTAGGCGCTCGGCGAAGCCCTGGAAGCTGTGATCGCCACTGGCCTGAATACGCAGGGCGCATGCACGGTAATAGCGCTCGGCATGGCGATAGTCCAGGGTTTCATCGGCGGTTTGCAGCCACACTTGATAGCGGCTGGCATCTACCGGGGCCGGCACTTCCAGCTCGGCCAGGGCCTGTACGTGATCGTGGGTCAGTTCCCAGGTTTCACCGCTGTAATGATTGCGCTGAGTGCCCAGGTACCCGTCGAAATGCTTGTGCGGGGTTACCGCCGGGTTGACCAGCAGGGCCTTGAGGCCATGGCGCTCGGCCAGATGAGTGGCATAGTAGCCGCCGAGCGAACTGCCCACCAGCAGTGGCGCACCCAGTTCGGCGATGGCCGCTTCGAGCTGGGCGATGGCCTGCCGCGGGTGGTGATGCAAGGCGGGCACACGTAGCTGGGCCGACAGGCCCAGTTGCTGCATCACGGCTTCGAGCTGGCGCGCCTTGGTTGAAAGCGGCGAGCTGTTGAAGCCATGGATATAGAGGATGGAACCCGACATGCTGCCCCCGGAATCTGTGGCTTCGCGCCTGATGATGCGGGCGCAGGGACGCGCAGTGTAGCGCGTTCGCCGGGTTTTGACGCAGTGTCACGGGTTTCGCAACAATTTCTTCAAGAAAGCCGGGGCCGCTGCGCAGCCCATCGCCGGCAAGCCAGCTCCCACAGGTACTGCACATGGCTTGAAGCCGATGCGGTCGGTGTGGGAGCTGGCTTGCCGGCGATGGGCTGCGCAGCGGCCCCGGATTCTTCAATAACCTGGGCTATCGAAGTCGAGTTTCACCTCAAAGTCCGTGGCCCGCTCCACCCCGGTTTCCAACCGCCCGTCGGCGTGCAGGCGCAACCAGCGGTACCCGGGATGCTCTTCGCTCACCTTGAAGTCTTCGCTGCCGGCCGCGAACTGAATACAGGTCGAGGGCGTAGCCAGCAGGCGCCGGCCATCGCGCAGCTCATCCCATTCCTGATGCACATGTCCCCACAGCAACGCCCGCACCTGTGGATAAGCCCCGACGATGTCGAACAGGGCCTGGACATTGCGCAAGCCGATCGGCGCGATCCAGGCGCAACCGATGTCCACCGGCTGATGGTGGAAACACACCAGGCAATGCCGCTCGCCTGCCTCTTTCAAGGCGGCTTCCAGCACTGCCAGCTGATCACGCTCCAGCAGACCGTGTGTCGCCCCATGCACCGCCGTGTCGAGCATGACAACACGCCAGGCGCCAATATCGGTTACCGCTTGCACAAGCTCCGGGGCCACTTCGGCCATGACCCGGGCCTCGTCATGGTTGCCCGGCAACCAGCGAGTGGGCACGGCAAACGGCGCAGTCAGATCCCGGAACGCTTGATAAGAGGCAACGCTGGCGTCCTGGGACAGATCACCCGTGCACAACAGCAAATCGACAAGCGGCTGCTCGCGCCGCACCTGGGCCACCACATGGCGCAGGCTGTCACGGGTATTGAGCCCCAGCATGCTGCCGGCCGGGTCGGCGAAAAGATGGGCGTCGGTCAGTTGCACCACATGAACAGGGCGCGTGTTGTCTGGGTACATGTCAGCGAACGCTTGCCAGTTCGTGGCCGCAGGCCAGGCAGTGGCTCAGCCACTCACCGAGGAACAGGTTGAGCTGGGCCTTTTCGTCCGGCTGGTGCATGGCCTCGTTCGGATACGGGTAGATACTGCGCAGGCGCCGGGTGTGTTCGGCACTGACCACTTCGGCCATGCGTGCATCATGGTACACCTGCACTTCCAGGTGCGGCACCGGCAGCCACGGCAAGCTGTGCTCCTGACGCACATGCAAGGTGGTGGTGTACGGGCAGGCCAACACCACGTCCAGCACCAGCACGCCAAGCATCTGGTCGCCCTGGGTCATGCCGATGCGGCGCGAGCTCTGGGTGGTGCGCATGTCGGGCAACAGGCGCATCAGCCGGGCGTAGTTGGCCTCGCAGGCGGCCTGCAGCCCGACCAGGTCGACTCGATAGCGCTCGCGCAGCAGGTTCACTTCCACATACCTCTTACTTCGTCACGGTTCAGCGCCAGCCATTGCAAGCCGATGATAGTCGCCGCGTTGCAGATGCGCCCGTCGCGCACCGCCTGCAAGGCATCCTCGAACGACCACACGCGCACGCGGATGTCTTCGCCCTCTTCTTCCAGGCCATGCAGCCCGCCCGCGCCCTCGCTGCTGCAACGGCCAAGGAACAGGTGAACGTATTCGTCACTGCCGCCGGGCGACGGGAAGTAGCGGGTCATCGGCCACAGGGCGCTGAACGTCAGGCCGGCTTCTTCCTCGGCTTCGCGATGGGCGACTTCCTCGGGTTGCTCATCCTTGTCGATCAGCCCGGCGACCATCTCGATCAGCCAGGGGTTGGCGACCTTGTCCAGCGCGCCGACACGGAACTGCTCGATCAGCACCACTTCATCGCGCAACGGGTCGTAAGGCAGCACACACACCGCATCGTGGCGCACAAACAGTTCGCGGCTGATCTCGCGGCCCATGCCACCAGCAAACAGCTCGTGGCGCAGGTGCACCTTGTCGAGCTTGTAGAAGCCCTGGAAGCAATTGGCCCGCTTGACGATCTCGACCGCCTTGGGCACCGAATTCAACGTGTCTGACATGGAAATCCTCGTTACCTCAATTACCGCATCGCGCCATCCTACTCTGCACGCTTTCGCGTTTCACCCCTTTCCGGCAACCGTTCGCACACTCGGGACAGCGCGTCTTCACTCTGTTAGCTTAGTGGCGAACTGAAGGCCGCGCAGACGGTCAAAGGCCGACTTTTCCCTGTTCTGCAAGGATCATCATGACACTTGTCAAACTGACTTCCGTGGCCGTGCTGGCACTCGCTCTGGGCGCCTGCCAGAGCCTGTTCACGCCCAACTACCGGGCCCCGCTCGAGGTCAAGCGCGACGCCTGGGAGCATGTCAAACCCGGCTGCAGCGAAAGCGACTGCCCGCTGGTGAACATCGACATGGTCCACTTCCCGGCCCTGCCCGCGCTCGACGGCATCGTCGAAAAACGCCTGCTGCAACTGACCGAAGACAATCAGCATGGCACCGCGCCAAGCACCTTGCAGGCCTACGAACAGCAATACCTGGCCAGTGCCGACAAACGTAACAGCAGTTATCTGCAAGCCAAGGTACGCGAGCAGCATGACGGGCTGGTGATCATCGAGTTGTCCAGCTACCTGGACAGCGGTGGCGCCCACGGCATGCCCGGGCGCGGCTTCATCAACTATTCGCGCAAGCTGGACAAGGTGCTGACCTTGCAGGACATGCTGGTGCCAGGCCAGGAGGACACCTTCTGGAAAACCGTCGAGGAGTCGCACCGCGCCTGGCTGATGAGCGTGGGCATGGACAAGGACGCCGAGTTCGTCAAGACCTGGCCGTTCAAGAAGTCGCCGCACATCGCCCTGACGTACGGCGCGTTAGTGGTCAAGTACGAGGTCTACGCCATCGCGCCCTATTCCATGGGCCACGTGGAGCTGAAAATCCCCTACCCGCGCCTGAATGGCGTACTCAAGCCTGAGCTGTTTCCCGGCCGCGGCTGAAGCTCAGTAGCCCATGCAGTACACCTGCCAGCAGCAGTGCTGGCAGGGTAGCCCCCAGCTCCGGGGCGTTGGCGGCAATCAGGTGATAGGCCACCACCCCCGCAAACCAGGCCACCAGTGCCTGCCAGTGCAAGCCGCCGACCTGTGCCGGCAAGCGGCGACGACGAACCACGTAGTGGTCCATCAACACCACGCCGAACAGCGGCGCGAACACCGAACCGATCAGCAGCAGGAAGTTCTCGTACTGGGCCAGTGGCGCCAGCAGGGCGATCAGGGTGCACAGCACGCCGATGGCCAGCGCCAGGTGCTCGACCTTCACAGGCACCAGCACGCCGGTGGAAACCGCTGCCGAGTGGATGTCGGCGAAGGCCTTTTCCGACTCGTCCAGCAGAATGAGCAGCAACGGAATACCCATGCCGGCGCCCGCCAGGGCCAGCAACAGGGCATTGACCTCGCCACTGGCGGCGAAGGCCAGGGTGTAGGCCACGCCCAGGCTCATCAGCCAGGTGTTGCCGATGAAATAGCCAATGACCGTGCCGCCGAACACATGCTTGCCGTTGCGGGCGAAGCGCGAGTAGTCGGCGATCAGCGGCAGCCAGGACAGCGGCATGGCGATGACGATGTCGAAACCCACGGCCAACGACATCGAACCGTCACCGGCGCGGCCCCACAGTTCAGCCAGGTCGGCCTTGGCGAACAGGTTCCAGGTCAGCCACAGGCAAGCGCCCAGCAACACCCAGATACCCCAGGCGCGCAGGACCTTGCGCACGAAGGCCAGGGGCCCGCTGACGGCCAGCAGGGTGGCCAGGGCACCGAAACACAGGGTCCAGAGCATCGGGCTGTTCCAGGCACTGTCATCGCTGAACGCCCGCGCGCCCAGCAGGCTGGCGGCATCGCGCATGACGATGATCTCGAAGGCGCCCCAACCCACCAGTTGCAGCAGGTTGAGCACAGCCGGCAAGCGCGCGCCATGGCTGCCCAGGCTGAGTTTCAGGGTGCCCATGGCCGACAGGCCGGTGTCGCTGCCGATGACGCCAGCGGCGCCCAGCAACAGCACCCCGACCCCGGTGCCCAGAGCGATGGCCAGTACCGCGCCGGCGAGGCCAAGGCCTGGGGCCAGCATCGCGCCGACCTGCAGCACCATCAGGCCGATGCCGAGGGAGAACCACAGCGAGAACAGGTCTCGGGCGCCGAAGATACGCTGGTGGGTGGGGACAGGGTGGTCGGGGGAGAATCGGCTGGGGGTGGTCATGCTTGCTGGCGCTCGGCAGAGGAATATGGATGTACGCGGTCGTTGTAGGAGCGGCCTTGTGTCGC
>NZ_JAFBKA010000017.1:0-144472 GCF_022760795.1 Pseudomonas sp. BP01 | reverse complement strand
AGACAAGGGGGCATGCGCGGCTCCTGGATGCGCATACCTGTGCGGGCCTCTTCGCGGGTAAACCCGCTCCCACAGGGTTATCACAGAACCCTGTGGGAGCGGGTTTACCCGCGAAGAGGCCGGCACAGGCCATGAAAAAGGCGGCATCTTAGCAGCCGCCTTCAGCATAAAACGATCCAGGCCCCGCGATATTCAGCCCAGGTTGGCGGGGCGCTTGTGCTGCCGCCAGCTGTCATCGATTTTCGACCAGGTTTTGCCGTCGGTAATGGCCATGAGCTTGCGGCCATCTTTGAAGGTGGCCAGGAAGGTGGCTTCTTGCTCCTTGCCGCCCAGCCACAGCCCGGCAAGCAGCCCCACCGGCCCGGCTACCAGGGCCCCGGCCACGCCCCAGCCCAGGGCGCTGCCCAGGCTGCGGTTGGTTTCGAGGCTGGCCAACCTGAGGTCGCTGATGCGGGCCAGGGAAATCCGCTCACCCGGGGAAGGGCTGCGCGGGGTCTTGAGTGTGAGCGATCCATTGCGATACTCGCCTTCACCTTGCAAGAAATCGCCGGATTGCACCGTGAGTCTTGTCATAACGTCGTCCTGTCGGGAAAGGGCATTGACCAGCGCCTAATGAGCGCTGCACGGGCAGGCAAGTCAACGACCATGCGACGGAGGGTAGTGCGGTGCATTGTCGCCCACAGGGGCTACACGGTGTTTTTGCGGGCAGATACAAGCCACACCAGCAACGCCAGCCCGCCAATCACCAGGCCCGCTACCACAATGCCCATCCAGCCCTGGTGCTGGAACAATTGCGTGCCCAACAACGACCCCAGCGCCCCGCCAATGAAGTAGCAGGTGATATACCCGGCATTCAGCCGCGTGCGTGCCTCGGGGCGCAGGGCAATCACCGCGTTCTGGTTGCTCACGTGCACCAGTTGCACCGCCAGGTCGAGCATCAGCACGCCCAGTAGCAGGGCCAGCAACGACTGCTGGGCAAAGCCCAGCGGTACCCACGACAGCAGCAACACCACCAGGCCCACGGTAGTACCCAGCGCGCCCTTGCCGCGGTCGGCCAGCCGCCCGGCCCAGTTGGCCGACAACGCACCGGCTGCACCGGCCAGGCCGAACAGGCCAATCACTGCATCCGAATAGTGGTATGGCCCGTTGCTCAGCAGGAACGCCAGGGGCGTCCAGAACAGGGCGAACAAGCTGAACGACAGCAGGCCGAGCAGCGAGCGCAGGCGCAGCACCGGTTCTTCAATAAACAGGCGGAACACCGAGCCTATCAGCGCCGGGTATTTCAGCCCTGCATGGCTGTGGTGCTGCGGCAGGCTGCGGTACAGCGCCACGGCAGTGATCGCCATCAGCGCAGCGGCTAGCACATAGATGCTGCGCCAGCCGCCCAGTTCGGCCATGAAACCAGCAGCCGTCCGTGCCAGCAGGATGCCCAGCAGCAAGCCGCTCATCAGCGTGCCGACTGCGCGCCCACGCTGATGTGGCTCGCTGAGGGTCGCGGCCATGGGCACCAGGATCTGCGCCACTACCGAAAACAGCCCGGTCAGCGCTGTGCCCAGGAGCAGCCAGGGCAGGCTCGGCGCGCACGCACTGATGACCAGGCCCAAGGTGGCAATGGCGGTCATCACGGTGATCAGCCGGCGCTGTTCGAACAGGTCACCCAGTGGCGCCAGCAGCAACAGGCCGGCGCCATAGCTGAGCTGCGCGGCGATGACGATGCTGCCTGCGCTGGCAGTGCTCAGGCCGAACTGCTGGGCGATGCTGTGCAGCAGCGGTTGGGCGTAGTAGTTGCTGGCCACGGCCAAGCCGGTGGCAGTGGCCATCAGCAGGATCATGGCGCGGCTGAGAGTGGGGGCGTTCATGGGGTTCTCGTAGCGGGCAGTAGTAAGTGGGGGAATTATCAAGAAGTGTCAGGCATGACGCCAATGTATAGTTTTCAACTTATCCATCTTGAAAGCAGATAGATCGATGAACCTCAAGCAGCTTGAGTACGCCCTCGCCGTGGCCGATACCGGCAGCTTTACCCGTGCGGCGGAGCGTTGCCATGTGGTGCAGTCGGCGCTCAGCCACCAAGTGGCGCGGCTGGAAGCGCAACTGGCCGTAAGCCTGTTCGAACGTAGTTCGCGGCGGGTGCGCCTGACGCCTGCCGGCGAGGCCTTTGTGCTTAGCGCGCGGCCGGCGGTGGAAGCGGCCCGGCGCATTGCCGATGACGTGGCGGCGGCATGCGGACAGGTGCGCGGGCGGCTGGCGATTGGCGAAATCAGCTCGCTCACGGCGCTGGACCTGGTCGACCTGCTGGCGGTGTTCCACGGTCGTTTTCCGGATGTGGATGTGCGCTGGATCACGGCCAAGAGCGAATTGCTGATCGCCGACGTGGTCGAGCGGCGCCTGGACGTTGGCTTCATTGGCCTGTGGCAGGGCGAGGTGGTGCAGGGCGTGCAGCATCGTTTGCTGGCCAGGGAAGAACTGGTGGCGTTGTTGCCGGTTGATCATCGGCTGGCCGGCCGCGGGCAGCTGGCGCTGGCCGACCTGGCGGGTGAAGTGCTGGTGGACTTCCCCGAAGGCACCGGGGCGCGGCGCCAGACCGATGAGGCGTTTCAGGCAGCGGGTTTGCAGCACAAGGTGCAGTTCGAGATCGGGCATGTGCGCCTGGTGGAAAAGTTTGTACAGCGGGGCATGGCGGTGGGCCTGGTGCCGGAACGAGTGGCCCAGGGCATCGACGGTGTGGCGGTGGCGCGGTTGGTGGATGCGCCGGTGCGGCACCTGTATGCCGTGTGGTCCTCCAGCCCGACGCCGGCTGCCCGGGCGTTTCTGGAGGTGATGGAACAGCGTCTGGGGTCTGGGGATGGATAAGTCGGTACCGGCCCTATCGCCGGCAAGCCAGCTCCCACAGGATCACCTCGGGCCTTGAACCTGTGGGGTTCCTGTGGGAGCTGGCTTGCCGGCGATAGGGCCGAAACAGGCAACCCATCAAATCAAGCTGCAAACCCACCATCAATCGTCAAGCTTGCCCCGGTGATGTACCCCGCGTCAGGCCCCGCCAGGTAAGCCACAAAGCTGGCAATCTCTTCCGGCTCGCCATACCGCCCAATCGCCATCAACGGGATCAGGCTCTCGGCGAATTCGCCACTGGCGGGGTTCATGTCGGTGTCCACCGGCCCTGGCTGTACGTTGTTCACGGTAATGCCCTGTGGCCCCAGGTCTCGGGCCATGCCACGGCTCAGGCCAACCAGCGCCGACTTGCTCATGGCATAAGGCGCACCGCCGGCAAAGGGCATGCGCTCGGCGTTGGTGCTGCCAATATTGATGATGCGCCCGCCCGGGCCCATGTAGCGTGCTGCGGCCTGGCTGGCGACAAACACGCTGCGCACGTTCACCGCCAGCATGCGGTCGAAGTCGGCCAGGTCGAATTCGCTCACCGGTGCCACCGTCAGCACGCCGGCGTTATTAACCAGGATATCCAGCCTGCCGAAGGCCTTCACGGCGTCATCCACCGCCAGTTGCACGGCGGCGGCGTCGGCGCTGTCGGCCCGCAGTGCCAGGGCTTTGCCACCGTTTTCGGTAATTTCGCGGGCCAGTGCTTCTGCCGGGCCGGCGGAGCTGACATAGGTGAAGGCCACCTGTGCACCTTCGCGGGCCAGGCGCCGCACGATGGCTGCGCCTATGCCGCGGGAACCGCCCTGAACCAGGGCCACTTTGCCTTCGAGTGACTGTTGCTTGGACATGCTGATCTCCTGCTGGAAGCCAGGCCGAAATGCCTTGGATGGGCAAAGTATCGGCGCTTGATTACCTGCTGATAAGATGGCAATCACTATCAGCAGAGTAAACCTTTGGTTGCTAATCATGGCCGTGGAATCGTTCAACGCGTTGGAATGCTTCATCCGCAGTGCCGAGGTGGGCAGCTTTGCCGAAGCTGCCAGGCGCCTGAGCATTACCCCCGCCGCCGTCGGCAAGCACGTGGCTCAGCTGGAGGCGCGCCTGGGCGTGCGGTTGTTCCAGCGTAGTACCCGCAAGCTGACCCTGACTGAGGCGGGGCAGCGTTTTCTGGGTGAGGTCAGCGACAGCTTCCGTACTATCCAGTACGCCGTGGCCAACCTGGCCAGCGCCGAAGGCCAGCCGGCCGGGTTGTTGCGGGTGAGCATGGGCACCGTGTTCGGGCGCTTGTATGTGTTGCCCTTGCTGGGCGAGTTTCTACGCCGCTATCCGGCGATTACCCCGGATTGGCATTTCGACAACCGCCAGGTCGACCTGATCGGTCAGGGCTTCGATGCAGCCATTGGCGGTGGTTTCGATCTGCCGCCGGGGGTGGTAGCGCGCAAGCTGACCCCGGCGCACCGGGTGCTGGTGGCAGCGCCGGCCTATCTGCAGCAGCACGCGCCGATTGAAGAGCCGCAGGTGCTGCAGCGGCACGATGGCATCCTGATCCGCTCGCCGCAGACCGGGCGGGTGCGCTCGTGGCCGTTGACCAGCCGCTGGCAGGCGCAGCAGCCGATGCAACTGCGCCAGGCGATGACCATGAGCGATTCGGACGCGGCGTGCGCGGTGGCCGAGCAGGGGCTGGGGATTGCCCTGGTGAGCCTGCCGTTTGCCGTGCCGTACCTTCAGGGCGGCCGGCTGCGGCGGGTGTTGCCGGACTGGTACGTGGATGACGGGCATATCAGCCTGTACTTCGCCGAGCACAAGCTGATGCCGGGCAAGACCCGGGCGTTTATCGATTTTGTGGTGGAACAGTTTGCCGAACAGGGGTTGGCGGGGCGGTTCGATGCCTTGCAAGCCCTTTAAATGTGTATTGCCTGACTGGGCCCTATCGCCGGCAAGCCAGCTCCCACAGGTTTACCCCAGGCCTGAATACTGCGGGGTCCCTGTGGGAGCTGGCTTGCCGGCGATAGGGCCCGGTCAGGCAATACCTGTAATGAACAATGCCTGCGCCCCCAGTCTCACCTCATCATCCACCCGCTTGCCCATCAATTGTTGCCCCAGCGGTGAGCGCGGGGTAATCACAGTCACCAACTCATCCCCCTCGCCAATCTTCAGCCCCGCCGCCTCCGGCCCGAGGAACAACCGGCGCGGGTTACCTTCCTCATCCTCCAGGCTTACCAGGTTGCTGATCTGCACCCCGCGCGCCGGGTCATGGTCGCGCAGCAGCAGTTGCTGGTAGATCAGCAGCGCCTGGCGGATTTCGGCGCTGCGGCGGGCCTGGCCGGTGGCCAGGTACGAGGCTTCCAGGCCCAGGGTGTCGTACTTGTTTTCGGCAATGTTCTCTTCGGCGGTGGCGGCTTCGTAGGCGCTTTGCGCTGCGCGGGTGAGCACGTCCAGGTCATGCTCGAGGGTGGCGACGATCTGCGCCAGCAGGCGGGTCTTGTCCATGGTCAGTAGCAGAACTCCAGCACGTTGGCCTGGCTTTTGTCGGTGGGTGCGGTGCGGTTCTGCTGCATCCAGAACTGGCATTTGGGGCTGTTGAGGTTGCGCGGGTTGCCTTGGGCGGCCTCGGCGGCCTGTTGCAGTTCTTGTTTGCGCAGCATGTCCTTGTAGCGGTCGAACATCTCGGCCTGAGCATCTTGCGCCGGCGCCTGCGCCGAGGGAGCGGCAGGCCGGTACACGCTGGGGGCCACGGCTTGGGCCAGCGGCTGCACCTGCTGGGGCCACAGTTGCAGCGCCAGCCACAGGCTCGCGGCAATGGCCACGGCGCCCAGCCACAGGCCAAAGGCAACGCATACAATCAACGGCAGCGGCTTGAGGGTGATTTTGAGTTCACGATGGCGGGCCATGGCAGCCTCCTGGCAGGGTAGGTCGGGATGCATTGTCGCATGCGCCCGGGCATTTTTCCGTGTGGGTGCTTTTGTCGGCGACAATTTATCCGCAGAATTCGCGGTTTTTGCACCAGAACGGGAGGGGCGGATGAAAGCCACCTGGGACATTTTCTGCAGTGTCGTCGATAACTACGGCGATATCGGCGTGACCTGGCGCCTGGCCCGGCAATTGGTGGCTGAGCATGGCTTGGCGGTACGCCTGTGGGTAGACGACCTGAACGCGTTCACGCCCATGTGCCCTGGGGCGGATGCCAGCGCTGCGCAGCAGTGGCAGCACGGTGTGGAGGTGCGTCAGTGGCCGGCGGCCTGGTTGCCGGTGACGCCTGCCGATGTGGTGATCGGTGCCTTCGCGTGCCAGTTGCCGGCGGCTTACGTAGAGGCAATGCGTGCCCGCGCCACGCCGCCGCTGTGGCTGAACCTTGAATACCTCAGTGCAGAGGACTGGGTAGAGGGTTGCCATGGTCTGCCTTCGCCGCAGCCCAACGGCCTGCGCAAAGTGTTTTTCTTCCCGGGCTTTACCGAGCAAACCGGCGGCCTGCTGCGCGAGGGCTCGCTGCTGGCGCGGCGTGACGCATTCCAGCAGTCGGCCGGGGCGCGCCAGGCTTTTTTGCAGGGGCTTGGTGTGGTGCCCGAGCAGGGGGCATTGCTGATTTCGCTGTTTGCCTACGAAAACCCGCAGTTGGCCAACTGGCTGGGTGCCTTGGCCGCAGCCACGCAACCGTGCCACCTGCTGGTGCCGCAGGGGCGCATTGTGGCGGGGCTGAGCCAGTGGCTTGGCGAGGCGCCTTTGCCAGTGGGTAGCGTGCACACGCGGGGTGCGCTGACCGTGCAGGTGCTGCCTTTCGTCAGCCAGGACGACTTCGATCGGCTGCTGTGGAGTTGCGATTTCAACGCAGTGCGTGGCGAAGACTCGTTCGTGCGTGCGCAGTGGGCCGGGCAGCCGATGCTGTGGCACATCTATGTACAGGACGAGAACGCCCACTGGGAAAAGCTCGAAGCGTTCCTGGCGCATTATCGACGCGGTTTGTCAGATGAAGCCGACGCCGCCCTGCTGGGGTTGTGGCGTGCCTGGAACATGAACGGCGACATGGGTCAGGCGTGGCAGGCAGCCCGCCAGCACTGGCCAGAACTGCAACAGCATGCCCGGCTTTGGGCGTTGCGACAGGCCGCTCAGCCGGACCTTGCCACAGCGCTAGTACACTTTTACCGAAATTCGCTATGATACGCGGCCTCGATTTTTATAAATCCATCCAGATTCGGATACTTCGTAATGAAAACTGGTAAAGAGCTGAAACCCGGTACCGTCCTGCGGATCGACAACGACCCGTGGCTGGTTCAAAAAGCTGAGTTCACCAAGTCGGGCCGTAACAGCGCGATCATGAAGACCAAGCTGAAGAACCTGCTGACCGGCTACAAGACCGAAACCGTATACGGTGCGGACGACAAGCTGGACGACGTGATCCTGGATCGCAAAGAAGCGACCCTGTCGTTCATCAGCGGTGACACATACACCTTCATGGACACCACCGACTACACCATGTACGAGCTGAACGCCGAAGACATCGAGGCCGTTCTGCCGTTCATCGAAGAAGGCATGGAAGACATCTGCGAAGCTGTGTTCTTCGAAGACCGTCTGGTATCGGTAGAGCTGCCGACCACCATCGTGCGTAAGGTTGCCTACACCGAAGGTTCGGCTCGTGGCGACACTTCGGGCAAAGTCATGAAGCCTGCCAAGCTGGCAAACGGTACTGAACTCAGCGTTGCTGACTTCATCGAAATCGACGACCTGATCGAAATCGATACCCGCGAAGGCGGTTCGTACAAAGGCCGTGCCAAGAAGTAATTCTTCTTGCAATGTGCACAAAAAACCCGGCCTCGGCCGGGTTTTTTGTGCCTGCGACTTAAACCGTCACATGCAGGCGCACATCCACGTTCCCGCGGGTAGCGTTGGAATACGGACAAACTTTGTGAGCCTTTTCCACCAAGCCTTCGGCATCGGCCTGGGCCAGGCCCGGCAGGCTGATGTGCAGGTCGATGTCCAGCCCGAAACCGCCCGGGATCTGGCCAATGCCTACCTTGGCGGTGATCGAGGCATCGGCCGGCAGGGCTTTCTTCTCTTGCCCGGCTACAAATTTGAGGGCGCCGATGAAGCACGCCGAGTAACCGGCGGCGAACAGTTGCTCGGGGTTGGTGCCGTCACCGCCTGCGCCGCCCAGTTCCTTGGGGGTGCTCAGCTTGACTTCCAGCTTGCCGTCGCTGGACTTGGATTTGCCGTCGCGCCCACCGGTGGAGGTAGCTTCTGCGATGTACAGCGGAGTGACCTTTTGCATCTTGAGCCTCGCTAATGTGCTGTGCGCTCCCGGTTGAAGGAGGGCGCGGGTTGGTGTGGGATTTAAATTAGCGCGCAAATAGTTTGCGCGCAAGATAAATAATCACCGTCCATCCGAACGGCCATTGCACAGCATAGCTGTCAGAGGTTTTTCTGCAGGTTCTCGCGCAGGTTCAGCAAGTCGGCCTGCAGTTGCTGCAACTGCTCCAGGCTGCGCCCGCTGGCCTTGAGGATGCACTGCGGCACCTCTTTGGCCTGCTGTTGCAGGGCGCGGCCCTTGTCGGTCAGCTGCACCATCACCACCCGCTCATCTTCCCGGCTACGGTTGCGCTGCAGCAGGCCTTCGCTTTCCAGGCGCTTGAGCAGTGGCGTGAGCGAGCCCGGGTCGGTCAGCAGGTGCTGGCTGATTTCGCCCACGGTCAGGTCGTCGCGCTCCCACAGCACCAGCATGGCCAGGTACTGCGGGTAGGTCAGGCCCAAGGCTTGCAGCAGCGGTTTGTAGACTTTGGTCATCAGCAACGAGGTGGAGTGCAGGGCGAAGCAGACCTGGTTGTCCAGCAGCAGCTCGTCACAGGAGGCTTGGGTGTCGGCGTTCATGCAGGTCCTTGAAATTGATCAATGGGGAATTCTGGCACGCTTGTTTTTAGTGCGCGCATTACTCGCGCAGTTCACTGCGCAAGGCCAGGTCCCAGGGTGGAATCGGGCTGAAGCGGCTCTTGAGGAATTCGAGCAGCAAACGGCTGCGAGAGTTCGTTTCATGTTCCAGGCGTAGTGCGTAAATGCCGCTGGTCTCGGCTTCCGGCAGGCCGCCGTCGCAAAACAGCGGCATCAAATCGCCACGCAGCAGGTACTCGCTGATCAGCCAGGTGGGCAGGTGTGCCACACCCAAGCCGGCGAGGGCGCCGCACAGCAGGGTTTCGGCATTGTTGGCGGCCATGCGCATGCGCGCAGGGCGGTACAGGCGCGTTTGCCCGGCCACGTTGAAGCGCCAGGCGAACGGCGGTGCCAGGCCATCCCAGTCCAGGCCGTCGTGCCCGGGCAGTTCGCTGGGGCAGGTGGGCATGCCGCGGTTGGCCAGGTAGGCGGGGCTGGCGCAGGCGATGCGCACCATGTAGGCCAGCGGCGTGGCCACCAGCCGGGTATCGGCCAAGGGGCCGGCGCGCAGCACCAGGTCGACCTCGCCCAGGTGGCTGCCATGCAGGTCGACGAAGCTGTCGATCAGGCGCAGTTGCACGTCCAGGCCTGGGTAGGCCACCAGGAAATCGGCGATGGCCGGGGCCAGGTGGCGGCGGCCGAACGCGGCGGGGGCGTCGATGCGGATCAGGCCTTCGGGGGCGTTGCTCAGCGATACCGCCTCGGCCCGGGCCAGGCGCAGCTCCTCGATGATGCGCCTGGCCCGTTCGGCAAAGGCATTGCCGGCGGGTGTGGCGCGCACGGCGTGGGTGCTGCGGGTGAACAGGCGGCTGCCGACGGCGTTCTCGAGGTTGTCGATGCGCCGGGCCACAGCGGACGGGGTCAGCGGGTGACGGCGGGCGGCGGCGGAAAAACTGCCGGTCTCCAGCACATCGAGGAACAGGCTCAACTGGGCGGTGAGGGTATCGGGGCTCATGGCTGCCTTGCTTTTGCGAAAAACGCACAGCCATTGTGCGCTGCTGTGCGTTTCCCTGCCAGCACACAGTCGTTAGCATGCTCGCATTATCTGTACAGGCGGAAGAGGCCCTGATGATCGAGTGGTTGTTGTATATCGCGCTGGGCGCTGCACTGGGCACCATGGGGGGCTTGTTCGGTATTGGTGGCGGGCTGATCGCGATTCCCGCGCTGGGTGTGCTGTTTGGTCTGGACCAGCAGTTGGCGCAGGGCACGGCGCTGGTGATGGTGGTGCCGAACGTGCTGCTGGCGTTATGGCGCTATCACCAGCGCAACCGCATTGAGCTGCGCCATGCCTTGCCGCTGTCGGCGTGCAGCTTCCTGTTCGCCTGGCTGGGGTCGATCTGGGCAGTGGGGCTGGATGCGCACTCCATGCGCCTGGGCTTTGTCGGCTTTCTGGTGGCCCTGGCGGTGTGGAACGTGGCGCGCATGTTCATGAAGGTGTCGCCGCCCAGTGCCGAGCTGCGTTATGCCTGGCCATGGCTGGGCGTGTTGGGCAGCTTTGCCGGCACCATGGGCGGCTTGTTCGGCGTGGGCGGGGCGGTGGTGGCCACGCCGATCCTGACCAGTGTGTTCGGTACCACCCAGGTGGTGGCGCAGGGGCTGTCGCTGGCGCTGGCCGCGCCGAGTACCTTGGTGACGTTGGTGACCTATGGGGTGCACCACAGTGTCGACTGGGGGGTGGGGGTTCCGTTGGCGGTGGGTGGCTTGCTCAGCATCAGTTGGGGGGTGAAGCTTGCCCATGCGCTGCCGGAGAAGGTATTGCGGGCGATGTTCTGTGTGTTTTTGGTGGTGTGTGCGGTGATGCTGGGGTTTGAACTGTGAGATTGTGGGGCCGCGTTGCGGCCCATTCGCGGGACAAGCCCGCTCCCACAGGCCCCAGTTACTTGAAACCCTCAACGATGTAATCGGCCATGCAGTCGGTAATCGGCGAGGGGGGCTGCGCACTGCGCACCAGCATCACATTGGCCACCGGCAACTGCGGCAGGCCGTCCTGTTCACCCAGTATGCGGATGTTCCCGGTGATCAGGCTTTGCAGCTGCGCGGTCACGGCCAACCCTGCCGTGACAATGGCAAAGATCGCTGCCAGGCTGGGGCTGGTATAGGCAATGCGGTAGTCGATACCCTGCGCTTCCAGCGCATTGCAGGTCCAGGCCCGGCAGAAGCAGTCGGTATTGAACAATGCCACAGGCATCGGCCGCTGTTCCTGCGGGCAAAAGCCTTCGGCGGCGGCCCATACCAAGCGCTCCTGGCGCAGCAGTTGGCCAACCTCGTTGCCTGGCTCGCGGGTGACGATGGTCAGGTCCAGGTCCTGGCGCAGCATCAGTTGCTTGGACGAGTCACAATGCACCTCCACCTGCACCAGCGGGTAGGCCTGGGCAAAGCTCGACAGAATGGTTGGCAAAAAGCGCATGGCGTAGTCGTCGGGCGTACCGATACGCACCAGCCCGACCATGTGCGGCATGCGCAGGGTGTTGAACACCTCGCCATGCAACTTGAGGATGCGCCGTGCATAGCCCAGCAGCACCTGGCCCTCGGCGGTCAGGCGTACCTGGCGGCCGTCGCGCTCGAACAGCTGGCGCTGCAGGATGTCTTCTTCAAGGCGTTTCATTTGCATGCTCACCGCCGACTGGGTGCGGTTGACCACTTCGCCAGCGCGGGTGAAACCGCCTTGCTCGGCAATGGCGACGAAGGTGCGCAGCACGTCCGGATCGAGGCTCTGGTACTGGGACATTGCATCAATCTCCGAGATGCACGGCATCAGAAACATTCGTTGGATTGATCTTAAGCCCGGCGCGAGACTGAGGTCATCCAACACGGAGGGCTTCACGATGAAAGGTCATGTCAGCACCATCCAGCAACCCGCCTTGTCCCTGAGCCACCTGTGGCATGCGGCCCTGCAGCGCCCGGCGCGCTGGCTGCAGCTGTACCGCCAGCGCCAGGAGCTGGCCAGCCTCAGTGATGCAACCTTGCACGACCTGGGGTTGAGCCGGGCGGATATCCAGCAAGAGGCCGAGCGGCATTTCTGGGATGACCCGCTGAGAAAATGAGTGTGGGCCGGGGCGCCTGGCTTCTCAAGGCATGCGCCCCAGCCTCACCGCCGTACCTGCTTCAACGTCTCTGCAATCAAAAACGCCAGCTCCAGCGACTGATCGGCATTCATCCGCGGGTCACAATGGGTGTGATACCGGTCAGACAACGCATCTTCGGTGATCGGCCGGGCGCCGCCGATGCATTCGGTGACGTTCTGCCCGGTCATCTCGATATGAATGCCGCCAGCATGGCTGCCCTCGGCCTGGTGCACCTGGAAGAACTGCTTCACCTCATCCAGAATCTGCGCAAAGTCGCGGGTCTTGTAGCCGCTGCTGGCCTTGATGGTGTTGCCGTGCATCGGGTCGGAGCTCCACAGCACCTTGCGCCCCTCGCGCTCGACGGTGCGGATAAGCCCCGGCAGGTGGTCGCCCACCTTGCTTGCGCCCATGCGCACGATCAGGTTCAGGCGCCCGGGGTCGTTGGCCGGGTTCAGCGTGTCGATCAGGCGGATCAGCTCTTCGGGGTTCATGCTGGGGCCGACCTTGACCCCGATCGGGTTGTGCACGCCGCGCAAAAACTCCACGTGGGCGCCGTCGAGTTGGCGGGTGCGGTCGCCAATCCACAGCATGTGCGCCGAGCAGTCATAGTAGTCGCCGGTCAGGCTGTCCTGGCGCACGAAAGCTTCTTCGTAGTTCAGCAGCAGCGCTTCGTGGGCAGTGAAAAAGCTGGTTTCGCGAAGTTGCGGCGCGCTGTCCAGGCCGCAGGCACGCATGAATGCCAGGGTTTCGTCGATGCGGTTGGCCAGTTGGTGGTACTTGTCGGCCAGCGCCGAGTTGGCGATGAAATCCAGGTTCCACTTGTGCACCTGGTGCAGGTCGGCAAACCCGCCCTGGGCGAAGGCGCGCAGCAGGTTGAGGCTGGCGGTGGCCTGGTGGTAAGCCTGCAGCAGGCGGTCCGGGTCGGGGATGCGGCTTTTGGCGTCAAAGCCGATGCCGTTGACGATGTCGCCGCGGTAGGCGGGCAGGGTGATGTCGCCGATGGTTTCATCGCCCGAGGAGCGTGGCTTGGCAAACTGCCCGGCCATGCGCCCGACCTTGACCACCGGGCAACCTGCAGCAAAGGTCATGACAATGGCCATCTGCAGCAGCACCTTGAAGGTGTCGCGGATTTTTGCTGCCGAGAACTCGGCGAAGCTCTCGGCGCAGTCGCCCCCTTGCAGCAGGAAGGCGCGGCCTTCGGTAACCTCGGCAAATTGCCTGCGCAGCTCGCGTGCCTCGCCCGCGAACACCAGCGGCGGGTAGCTGGCGAGGGTCTGTTCAACCTTCAGCAGGTGCGCGGCATCGGGGTAGGTCGGTTGCTGCTGGATCGGCAGGGCGCGCCAGCTGTCAGGGCTCCACGGTCGGTTCATCTCGGGCTCGGTCTTGTAGGTTGTAGGCTATAGGCCATGGTAACAGTTGGCGCTGCGCTTGTTGCATCAAGGGTGTTGACGGACAATGCGCGTTTTGTGCGGGTAGGTGGTGAGCATGACGGCGGAACGGGAAGAGCGGCTACTGGCACGGGTAGAGGACGCTTTTGGCGTCATCAGCGTGTATGAAGTAGACGACTACCGCTTTCTGGAATTTGGCGATGCCATCGAGCAAAGCTGCGTGTTCACGGCCGACCCCAGCTGGCTGGAGTACGACTACACCCGCGCCATGCTGGTGGGGGCGCTGTGCCATGAGCAGCCGGAGAGCGCGTTGTTTCTCGGCCTGGGTGCCGGCACGCTGACCCAGGCGTGCATGAAGTTCTTGCCGCTTGAAGACATCGAGGCCATCGAGCTGCGCCCGGACGTACCGCGCCTGGCCATGGAACACCTGGGCCTGGATGACGACCCTCGGTTGTACGTGCGCATCGGCGATGCCATCGAGTTGCTGCCCACGGCCGAAAAGGCCGACCTGTTGTTTGTCGACCTGTACACCGACCACGGGCCGGGCGTGGGGCACCTGGCGTGGAATTTTCTGGAAAACTGCCAGCAGCAGCTGAACCCGGGCGGCTGGCTGGTGATCAATCAGTGGGCCACCGACGACGGCAGGCCGCTGGGCGCAGCGTTGCTGCGCGGGTTGTACCACCGGCATTACTGGGAGCTGCCGGTGAAGGAGGGCAATGTGATCTTGCTGGTGCCGGCTGACCTTGAGCAGACGCTGGACCTGGAGGGGCTGCGGGCCCGGGCCGAAGCCCTGGCGCCGCAGCTGGGTTATAGCCTGGATGGGTTGATCAAAGAAATTCGGCCAGCTACCTGAGAGGCTGGCACGGTCCCTGTAGGAGCGGCCTTGTGTCGCGAAAGGGCCGCAGAGCGGCCCCAGCAATGTATGCGGCGACGCTGAAATTCTGGGGGCGCTTCGCACCCCTTTCGCGACACAAGGCCGCTCCTACAGGGGCTGCTTCATGCTTCTGGGAATTATCGATTCAGCGTGGATTGATTGGTGGCCCGGTAATGGCTTTGCACCCTGAAAAAATTCCTCACGCCACCCCTTATTTCGGGTATAGTACGCGCCGGTCTTTTAGCGGACCTCAAAATCAGGTGGTGCAAATCCTCCGAGTCCAGCTTCGGCTGCACGTCCGCTAGGCGGACCTTCCTACGTTTTCTTTTTCAATCGTTTTCGCAAATCCCCGCCGCCAAAGCTGCCTGGGTGACCTGACGGTCTTTCAAGGCATGTGCAGCTTTGGAGCATGGGTCTTTGCGGATGCACCTAGAGGCAGACCCATGACCCAGGAAACCGGCGGCTTCGCCGCTCTCGATCTTAATCCGAACATTGTTGCTGCTGTTGTGGCTACCGGCTACGAAGAGCCGTCCGCCATTCAGCAACAATCGATCCCGATCATCCTCGCCGGTCACGACATGATCGGCCAGGCGCAGACTGGCACCGGCAAGACCGCTGCCTTCGCCCTGCCGATCCTCAACAAGATCGATGTGAGCAAGCGCGAACCGCAAGCCCTGATCCTGGCGCCAACCCGTGAGTTGGCGCTGCAAGTTGCTACCGCTTTCGAAACCTACGCCAAGCAGATGCCGGGCGTGAACGTGGTTGCCGTATACGGTGGCGCCCCGATGGGCCCACAGCTGCGTGCAATTCGCAACGGCGCGCAAATCGTCGTGGCCACCCCAGGCCGTCTGTGCGACCACCTGCGTCGTGACGAAAAAGTCTTGTCCACCGTGCAGTACCTGGTACTGGACGAAGCCGACGAGATGCTGAAGCTGGGCTTCATGGATGACCTCGAAGTGATCTTCGACGCAATCCCGGCTACCCGTCAGACCGTACTGTTCTCCGCTACCCTGCCGTCGTCGATCCGTTCGATCGCCGAGCGCCACCTGCGCGAGCCCAAGCACGTCAAGATCCAGACCAAGACCCAGACCGTAACCGCGATCGACCAGGCCCACCTGATGGTCCACGCCGACCAGAAGATCCCGGCTGTGCTGCGTCTGCTGGAAGTGGAAGAGTTCGACGCGCTGATCGCCTTCGTGCGTACCAAGCAAGCCACCCTGGACCTGGCCGCCGCGCTGGAAGCCAAAGGCTACAAGGCTGCTGCGCTGAACGGCGACATCGCCCAGAACCAGCGTGAGCGCGTGATCGACTCGCTCAAGGATGGCCGCCTGGACATCGTCGTCGCCACCGACGTCGCTGCCCGTGGTCTGGACGTACCGCGCATCACTCACGTGTTCAACGTGGACATGCCGTACGACCCGGAGTCCTACGTGCACCGTATCGGCCGCACTGGCCGTGCCGGTCGCGAAGGCCGTGCGCTGCTGCTGGTCACCCCGCGTGAGCGCCGCATGCTGCAGGTAATCGAACGTGTGACCGGGCAGAAAGTTGCCGAAGCCCGCCTGCCGAATGCCCAGGCCGTGCTGGATGCCCGCATCAAGAAGCTGACCTCGAGCCTGGCGCCGCTGGTAGCCGAAGCAGAAGCCACCCACGGCGAACTGTTCGACCGCCTGACCACCGACCTGGGTTGCAGCGCACGTGCGCTGGCTTCGGCCTTGCTGCGCAAAGCCACCAATGGCCAGGCGCTGGACCTGGCTGCGGTAGAGCGTGAGCAGCCGCTGGTGCCGGGCGTTGGTGCCCCGCGTGGCGAGCGCAGTGAGCGCCCTGACCGTGGCGAGCGTCCTGACCGTGGTGACCGCGAGCGCCGTGCGCCGCTGCCACTGGCCGAAGGCCGTGTACGTTGCCGTACCGCCCTGGGTGCCCGTGACGGTATCGCTGCCAAGAACCTGCTGGGCGCGATCCTCAACGAGGGTGGCCTGGCGCGTGACGCCATCGGCCGCATCCAGGTGCGCGACAGCTTCAGCCTGGTCGAGCTGCCGGAAGATGGCCTCGAGAAGCTGCTGTCCAAGCTCAAGGACACCCGCGTGGCTGGCAAGCAGCTGAAGCTGCGTCGCTATCGCGAGGATTGATCCTGGCGCAATAAAAAAATCCCCGGTCCAGGCCGGGGATTTTTTTTGCCTGTACCGGCCCTTTCGCAGGCTTGCCCGCGAAGAGGCCCTTCAGTCGAACCGATATATATCCATCCCCAGCGCCCCCAGGGTAAACCCCTGATGCACCACCCCAAACTTGCCCCCAGCCCCCAGGGCAAAGAACAACGGCAGCAAATGCTCATCACTGGGGTGGTTACGCACCGCAAACGGCGCCTGCTTCCGGTAATCCAGCAATGCCGCCTGGTCATCAGCCTGTAGCCGCTCCACCACCCAATCCCTGAACGCCAGCGCCCACGGCTCGATCACATCCGGCCCTGCGTGCCAGTCCAGTTCCCCCAGGTTATGGGTGATGCTGCCCGAACCCACCAGCAAGATGCCCTCGTCGCGCAAGCTTGCCAGCGCCTGGCCCACCTTCACCTGCAACCCAGGCCCCATGTGGCTGGGCAGGGAAACCTGCACCACCGCAATGCTCGCGTCCGGGTACATCAGCGACAGCGGTACCCAGGCGCCATGATCGAACGGTCGCTGAGCGTCCAGCCGGGCTGGCAGCCCGGCAGCCTTCAGCAACTCGCTGACCTGGCCTGCCAGGGAAGGCTCGCCCGGCGCCGGGTATTGCACCGCATACAATGCCGGTGGAAAACCGTAGAAATCGTGCCAGGTTTCTGGTTGTGCACTGCTGGTCACAAGCAGTTCACGGCTTTCCCAGTGCGCCGACACCACCACGATTGCCTTGGGGCGTGGCAGGCTGTTGGCCAGCCCGGCCAAAGCCGGCCCGCTGGCACCGGGGTGCAGGGCGAGCATGGGGGAACCATGGGAAATGAACAGGCTGGGCAGCATGGCAAGGTCCTGAGGGTTAAGATGCACTCATCTTCGATCAGAAACTGATCGATATCCATCGCAAGTTTTACGCGTTTTCTATCGGTTTACTCGATAAACAAGGAGCAACCATGGAGCCAGCGTTCTGGCACAAGCGGTGGGCCGACAACCAGATCGGCTTTCACCAAGGGCAGGTCAATTCATACTTGCAGGCGCACTGGCCGGCGCTGGGCCTGGCGCCTGGCAGCCGCGTGCTGGTGCCGCTGTGCGGCAAGAGCCTGGACCTGGTCTGGCTGGCCGGGCAGGGGTACCGCGTGTTGGGTGTGGAGCTGTCGCGGCGGGCGGTGGAAGATTTCTTCCGCGAGCACGGCCTTCAAGCCGAGGTGCAGCAACGCCGGGACTTCGAGGTTTGGCGCAGTGGTGACGTGGAGCTGTGGTGTGGTGATTTCTTTGCGTTGCGTGCGCAGGATATCGGCGACTGCGTGGGGCTGTATGACCGGGCGGCGCTGATTGCGCTGCCGGCGCAAATGCGCGCGATGTACATGCAGGTGCTGACGGCTTGGCTGCCGGCGCATTGCCAGGGTTTGGTTGTGACCCTGGATTATGACCAGTCACTACTGCCCGGGCCGCCGTTTTCAGTCGGGGACGCAGAGGTGCGGCAGGGGTTTGCAGGGTGGCAGCTGAATCAACTGGAGGCGGTAGAGGTGATTCAGGAGAGCCCCAAGTTTTTGCAGGCCGGGGTTTCCAGTCTGTTGGAGCGGGTTTACCGGCTTGGCCGGTAATACGAAAAAGGGCGACCGAAGTCGCCCTTTCTGTATTGCCCAATGGATCAACCGCGACGGCGCAGGGCCTCGATACGGTCTTCCAGTGGCGGGTGGCTCATCAGCAGCCCGGCCAGGCCGTGCTTGAGGCCACCGTTGATGCCAAAGGCTTTCATGGTGTCGGGCATGTGCACCGGCAGGCCTTGCTCCACACGCAGGCGCTGCAGCGCGCCAATCATGGCGGAGGTGCCGGCCAGCTGTGCACCGGCTTCGTCGGCGCGGTACTCGCGGCGGCGCGAGAACCACATCACGATCATGCTGGCGAGGATGCCCAGGATCAGCTCGGCAACGATGGTCGCCACGTAGTAGGCAATGCCCTGGCCCTCTTCGTTCTTGAAGATGACCTTGTCGACGAAGTTGCCGATGATGCGTGCGAAGAACATCACGAAGGTGTTCACCACGCCCTGCACCAGCGCCAGGGTGACCATGTCGCCGTTGGCTACGTGGCCGATCTCGTGGGCCAGCACTGCCCGCACTTCATCGGGCGAGAAACGCTCCAGCAAGCCCTGGGACACGGCTACCAGCGCGTCGTTGCGGTTCCAGCCGGTGGCGAAGGCGTTGGCCTCGTACGCCGGGAAGATACCCACCTCGGGCATTTTGATGCCTGCTTCACGGGACAGCTCTTCGACCGTTTGCAGCAGCCACTGCTCGTGGCGGGTGCGCGGCTGGCTGATGATCTGGGTGCCGGTGGTCATCTTCGCCATCCACTTGGAGATGAACAGCGAGACGAGGGAGCCGGCAAAGCCGAACACGGCGCAGAACACCAGCAGGCTGCTGAGGTTCAGGTCGACCCCGTTGGCGGCCATGAACCCGTTGAAACCGAACAGGCTCAGGGTAATGCTTGCAACCAGCACCACCGCGAGGTTGGTGGCCACAAACAACAGAATGCGCATCATGGTTGTTACGTTCTCCTGACGGATGAATTGTCGCTTACTGCGGGGTATATAAGGGGCCTGTCGCGTGGATTCAATCGTGCGACTATTTCAAACTGTGTACGGCGGAGTATGGCAGAGGATGGCGCGGGGGCAGTGGGATAGAGCGTTGCAGGATGTAAGAAACACCCTGTGAGAGTGCGAGGGGCTGCTTTGCAGCCCATTCGCAGCGCAAGGCTGCTCCTACAGGGGAACGCGTACACCTGTAGGGGCAGCCTTGCGCTGCGAAGAGGCCATCATTTACTGCGAATAAGTGCGCAGGAAATTGCCGATCCGGCCAATCGCCGCTTCCAGGTCGTCCACCCGCGGCAAAGTCACCACGCGGAAGTGGTCCGGCCACGGCCAGTTGAACGCCGTACCTTGTACGATCAGCAGTTTTTCCGACAGCAGCAGGTCAAGCGCGAACTTCTCGTCGTTGAGAATCGGGCACACCTTCGGGTCGATGCGCGGGAATGCATACAGCGCACCCATCGGCTTCACGCAGCTGACCCCCGGGATTTCGTTGAGCAGCTCGTAGGTACGGTTGCGCTGCTCCAGCAGGCGGCCTGGCGGCAGCACCAGGTCGTTGATGCTCTGGTAGCCGCCCAGTGCGGTCTGAATGGCATGCTGGGCCGGCACGTTGGCGCACAGGCGCATGTTGGCCAGCATGTCGATGCCTTCGATGTAGCTTTGCGCGTGGTGCTTGGGCCCGGAAATGATCAGCCAACCGGAACGGAAACCCGCCACCCGGTACGACTTGGACAGGCCGTTGAAGGTCAGGCACAGCAGGTCGGGGGCCAGCGAGGCGGTGCTGATGTGCACGGCTTCGTCGTACAGGATCTTGTCGTAGATCTCGTCGGAGAACACCACCAGGTTGTGCTGGCGGGCCAGCTCCAGCATGCCCAGCAGCAGCTCCCTGGAGTACACCGCGCCGGTCGGGTTGTTCGGGTTGATGATCACCAAGGCCTTGGTGTTCGGGGTGATCTTGGCCTTGATGTCTTCAAGGTCGGGGAACCAGTCGGCCTGTTCATCGCACAGGTAGTGCACCGGCTTGCCGCCAGCCAGGCTCACTGCGGCAGTCCACAGCGGGTAGTCGGGGGCCGGGATCAGCACTTCGTCGCCGTTGTTCAGCAGCGCCTGCATCGACATGACGATCAGCTCGGACACGCCGTTACCGAGGTAGATGTCCTCGATGGTGACGCCTTCGATTTCCTTTTGCTGGCAGTACTGCATCACCGCCTTGCGTGCGCTGAACAGGCCTTTAGAGTCGCTGTAGCCCTGTGCGGTAGGCAGGTTGCGGATCACATCCTGGAGAATTTCATCAGGCGCCTCGAAGCCAAACGGCGCCGGGTTGCCGATGTTCAGCTTGAGGATGCGGTGGCCTTCCTCTTCCAGGCGCTTGGCGTGCTTGAGCACTGGGCCGCGAATGTCGTAGCAGACATTGGCGAGCTTGTTCGATTTGCTGAACTGCATGATGGGATCCCGATATGAGAAAACGCGCTACGCCCCGCCGAAAGGTTTGAAACGGCAGGAAGCGGGTGCCAGACTGAACGCCTGGCACACGAAGCCAACTAATATACGTGCCACCCGCGCCCCGGAAAAGACGGTGCGGGGTGAAATTCAGCCTGCCGAGGTTTCCACATGAAAAAGATTGAAAAAACCCTGGATGAATGGCGGTCGATGCTCGACCCCGAGCAGTACCAGGTATGCCGCCTCAAAGGCACTGAGCGGCCGTTCAGCGGCAAGTACAACAGCGAGCGCCGCGATGGTATCTACCACTGCATCTGCTGCAGCGCGAAACTGTTCGATGCGCAGACCAAGTTCGATTCCGGCTGCGGCTGGCCAAGTTTCTACGCGCCGATCGAAGACAGCGCGATGATCGAGATCCGTGACACCTCCCACGGCATGATCCGCACCGAAGTCACCTGCGCCCGCTGCGACGCGCACCTGGGCCACGTGTTCCCCGATGGCCCGCCACCAACTGGCCTGCGCTACTGTATCAACTCGGTGTGCATCGACTTGCGCCCGCGTGACTGACCGGAGCCCGAACATGGCTGGATCGATGCTGGACATCCCCTGCGTGACCCTGGGCGGCGAGCACAAGAAGCTCGGCGATTTCCCGGGCAAGGCGTTGCTGGTGGTCAATACCGCCAGCCAGTGCGGCTTTACCCCGCAGTACAAGGGCCTGGAACAACTGTGGCAGGCCTACCACGAGCGTGGCCTGGTGGTACTGGGCTTCCCGTGCAACCAGTTCGGCAAGCAGGAACCGGGCGATGCGCGGGACATTGCGCAGTTTTGCGAGCGCAACTTCGGCGTGAGCTTCCCGCTGTTTCGCAAGGTCGAGGTCAACGGCCCGGGCGCCCACCCGCTGTTCGTCGAGCTCAAGCAGCGCGCACCGGGCATTCTCGGCAGCCAGAAGATCAAGTGGAACTTCACCAAGTTCCTGGTCGACCCGGCCAGCGGCCAGGTGACGCGTTATGCCCCCACTACCAAGCCACGGGCCCTGGAAGCAGACATCGAGCGCCTGCTCAGCCGTTGAGCGGCACCCAGTGCTCGACCAGCGCCAGTAGCTCTTCGCGGCGGAACGGCTTGGCCAGGTAGTCGTTCATGCCCGCCGCCCGGCAGCGTTCGCGCTCCTCGGGCATGGCGTTTGCGGTGAGCGCGACGATTGGCAGGTCGGGCCAGCGGCCGCTCTGGCGGATGCGCCGGCTGGCTTCGTAACCGTCCATCACCGGCATGTTGCAGTCCATCAGCACCAGGTCGAAATCATCCCGCTCCAGCAGCTCCAGGGCCTCGGCGCCCTGGGTGGCCAGTTGCACCTGGCAGCCGAGCTTGGCCAGCATGCCCTTGGCCACCAGCTGGTTCACCGGGTTGTCTTCTACCAGCAGAATCCGCGCACGGCCTGCCTCCAGGGTGATGGCCGGGCTGGCCAGCGGGTGTTCGGGGTCAAAGCCTTGGAGGGTTCGGCGCAGGGTCTGGTACAGGGCGTTGCGCGCCAGCGGTCGGGCCAGTTGATGAAGTGGGGCGAGGGCGGCCGATTGCTCGCTGGGCAAGAAGTTGCCGTAGGCGGTCACCAGCAGGATGGGGGTTTTCAGCGTTTGGCGCAGGTCGAACAGGTGGTCCACGTCGTCGGTAATCAGCAGGTCCATCGCCATGGCGTCCAGCGTCGCGCTGCTGTCATGCCGCTGGTAGGCCAGGCCCCAGGCGGGCAGCAGGCCCTGCAACAGTTCGTTAAGCCCACTGCCTGCAGCGCTCAGGGCGGCTACGCGCCCGTGCAGCGGCGCCGGGGCGATGGCTTCGGTGTGCTCGGCCAGCGGCAGTTCGGCGCTGAAGCAGCTGCCAAACCCCGCTTCGGAGCGAATGTGCAAATGGCCTTGCATGGCCTTGCACAGGTTGCGCGTCAGGGCCAGGCCCAGGCCCGTGCCGCCGTACTGGCGGGTGATGCCGGCGCCGGCCTGGGTGAATGGCTGGAAGATCCGCGCCTGGGCCTCTTCGGGTATGCCGATGCCGGTGTCGCGCACCTCCAGGCGCACGCCGCCGACGATGCTCACCAGGCGCACATCGACACGGCCAAAGCGGGTGAACTTCAACGCGTTGGACAGCAGGTTGCTGACGATCTGCCGCACCCGCGTGGGGTCACCGAGCACACTGCTGGGGAAGTCGCGGGCAATCAGGCAGGTCAGCTCCACGCTTTGCGCCGTGTTTTGCGACAACAGGTTAGCGGTGTCTTCCACCATCGAGCCCATGTCGAACGGGATGTGTTCCAGCTCCAGCTGGCCCGCATCGAACTTGGACAGGTCGAGGATATCGTTCAGCAACTCCACCAGCACTTTGCCCGAGTCGTGGGCTATCGCCAGTTGTTGGCGCTGCTCGCTGGGCAGCGGGCTGTCCAGGGCCAGGGCGATCATGCCGAGCATGCCGTTGAGCGGGGTGCGGATTTCGTGGCTCATGTTGGCCAGGAAGGCAGCACGCGCCTGGGCCATGTCCAGTGCGCGGCGGCGCGCTTGTTCCAGCTCCTGGTTGGACAGGCTCAGGCTGCTGTTGCTGGCCTTCAGTTCGTTGGTGCGTGCCGAAACGATGTCTTCCAGTTCGTTCAGGTACTGGGTAAGACGGTTTTCCGCAGTGCGCCGCTGCTCGATCTCGGTGGCCATGCTGACGAACTGCTGGTTGGCGACCTTCACCAGCACGCCAATTTCGTCGTGTTCGTGGCCGTGTGGGCAGTCCAGGCGGGTTTGCCGTGGTTTGCGCGGGTCGCTGCCGCTGAGCGCGCCGATCACCTTGACCAGCGGTTTGGTCAGCATCATGTAGAACAGCGCCAGCAGGAGGCCGGTCAGCACCAGGCTGCGGGCAAAGCCGTTGAGCAGGGTGATGCCGGCGCGTTCGAGAAAGCGGCTGCCGAAGGCGTAGGTGTCGACATCCAGGTACAGGGTGCCGAGGTATTCCTCGGGCATGTGCGTCAGGTACAGGCGTGCCTTGAACTGGCGCTGCTCCCCGAACAGAAAGTCGCTCAGCGGACGGTAGCGGTCTTGCAGCCTGGGCCGCTCGACATCGGCCAGCACGGTTTCGTTGTTGTCGATCAGCCGTGCACGGATGACGGCCGGCGACTGCAACAGGCCGCGGGTCAGCTCCAGCGCGAGTTCCGAGTCGATGTTGTAGGCGATGCGCGAGGCCGGGTTGTGGCTGATTTGCAGCAACGCGTTCACTTCACGGTTGATGGACGCGTCTTCGCTGGCATAATCGATGCCGATCTGGATGAGACTGAGCAATGTTCCCAGGATGAAGCCGACCAGGACTGTCAGCCGGGCTTGCTTGTATGACAGGCGATTGGTGAACTTGATATCCATGAGTCCCGAGCCGGTTTTCACGTTCCTTGCGCTGCGCAAGCATAGCCGAATAGCCCCGGCTGCTGGCGGGTCTGTCTGTTCATTTCAGTTGATCGCCAAGCGGGGGCCGCTCTGCGCCCCCAAAAAACTGAAATTGTTAGGAGTCGTCATGGACGCTCGCTTGATTGCTTTTCTGGACCGCGCCGAATCGGTACTGGCGCGCCTCGAACCCTTGTTGCCAGCACAACGCCCGAGCATCGACTGGGGCACCACCCTGGCCGCCCGCTGGCAGCGCGATGGCCGCAGCGGCTACCTGCTGCCGCTGGAAGTCAGCCTGGACATCCGCCTGACCGACCTGATCGGCGTCGACAAACAGCGCGACCAGCTGGGCCGCAACACCCACCAGTTCATCAATGGCCTGCCAGCCAACCATGCGCTGCTGTGGGGCTCGCGTGGTACCGGCAAATCGTCGCTGGTGCGCGCCTTGCTGGCCGAACATGCCGGCGCCGGCCTGCGCCTGATCGAAATCGAACGTGACCACCTCGCCGACCTGCCACGGGTGGTCGAGCAGCTGCAGAAGCTGCCGCAACGCTTCATCCTGTTCTGTGACGACCTGTCGTTCGAAGCCGGGGAGGGCGACTACCGGGTGCTCAAGAGCGTGCTTGATGGTTCGCTGGAGCAGGCGCCGGACAACGTGCTGCTCTACGCCACCTCCAACCGCCGCCACCTGGTGCCCGAGAAGGAGAGCGACAACGAAAACTGGAAGCGCGTGGACGGCGAGCTGCACCCCAGCGAAGCGGTGGAAGACAAGATTGCCTTGTCTGACCGCTTTGGTCTGTGGCTGTCGTTCTACCCGTTTACCCAGGACCACTTCCTGAATGTGGTTGAGCACTGGATCGGCCAGCTTGCAAAACCTGCCGGCCTTGCCTGGCGGCGCTCCGAAGAACTCGACATCCTCGCCGTGCGCTGGGCCACCGGCCGCGGTAACCGTAATGGCCGTTGTGCCTATCAGTTCGCCCGCTACTGGGTCGGGCTGCAATTGCTGGAGCAAAAGTAAATGATCGACCTCAATGCCAGTGGCGCCGGCCTCGACGGCTACAACCTGCTGGCGGCGCAAGTGCAGGCGCTGTTTGCCGACGAGCGTGATTTCATCGCCAATGCCGCGCAGTTTTCGGCGTTTCTGTACAACCAGGTGGACGACCTGAACTGGGCCGGGTTCTACCTTAACCGCAACGAAGAACTGGTGCTGGGCCCGTTCCAGGGCCAGGTGGCGTGCGTGCGCATTCCGTTCAGCAGGGGCGTGTGCGGTGCAGCGGCGGCAACGCGGCAGACCCAGCGGGTGGAGGACGTGCATGCGTTCCCGGGGCACATTGCCTGCGACAGCGCGTCCAACAGTGAGCTGGTCATCCCGCTGGTGAAGGAGGGCAGGCTGATTGGTGTGCTGGACCTGGATAGCCCCAAGGTTGGGCGGTTCAGCGAGGCGGACCAGGTGGGGCTGGAGCGGTTGGCGGCTATCTTCCTGGAGCTGACTGACTGCTAAGTGTTGCATCGCCTGTGCTGGCCTCTTCGCGGCTAAAGCCGCTCCCACAGGGATCACACCAGGCCTGAGGGCGATGCAGTACCTGTGGGAGCGGCTTTAGCCGCGAAGAGGCCAGTACAGGTTCAAGCGTCAGTCGTAGATCACCTTCTTCTTCCAGGTCTCTTCCTCATCGGTCTTGAGCCCGTCGGTCAATTCGTTGTGCTCGTCCTCCGCCGGTGCCATGCGGTCCAGCACCTGGGCATTGGCACGGGCCAGCAACTTCTCCAGATACGTCAGCTGCTCTTCATACACCTTCGGCTCCGGCTGCTTGCGCAGGTACTGCACGCCGCGCTCGAATGCCAGGCGTGCCTGGCCCGGCTGATTCTTCTGCAAGGCCTGCTGGCCGAGGTTGTTGAAGAACTCGATGTGCAGCAGCACCAGGATGTGGCGGATTTCCTTGACCCAATGCTTGGCCTCGGGCGTGGGCAAGAAGCCTTCATGGGCTGCACGGGTTACCTGGTTGTGCGTGGCCTCCAGCAAGAAGCGCACGTCCTTGGCCTTGACCTCGGTGTGGATCGGGTTGGGCGGGTTGTTCACCGGGATCTTTTCGCCCAAGGCTATCAGCCCCTCCAGCTCGGCGATACGCGCCTTGAGTTCGGCATTGTGCTTGTCCACTGCCAACTGGCGCTGGTTAAGGTTCAGCTCCAGGCGGGTCAGCAACAGCTTGAGGGCCGGGGTCATGAACTGGCCGGGGAAGGTCTCGGTGATTTCGCCACAGCGGCGCAGGCGGTCGGCGAGCTCGATCTTGGTCCGCGCGCGTTCGAGCTTGCCGTTCTCGACCACATTGTTGAGGTAGCCGATCACGATCAGCAACGCGATACCCGCCACGATGAGCAGGGTGATCAGAAGTGGTGTCACCGTTAATGCCTCATTGAAGAAGAATTACAGCTTTGAGTGTAGTGAGTTTGCCAAGAGGCGAACAGCGGCTGTATGCCTGTGTCGGCCCTTTCGCGGCTAAAGCCGCTCCCACAGGTACTGCACAGGCCTGAGAGCGGCGCGGTCCCTGTGGGAGCGGCTTTAGCCGCGAAGAGGCCAGTGCAGGATGACTTCTCTCTATATCGACAACCCGGCCCGCATCTGCACCTCAACCCACCCGGAAGTCATTGATTTAAATAAATTTCTACAAAGGGGTTGACGCCTTCCCGAACCATCCATAGAATGCGCGCCACTTGCAGCGTAAAGCACACAGCGAAACGCGGCAGGGAGTGAAAGCAGGCAGTAATGCCAGCAGCGTGTCCCCTTCGTCTAGTGGCCTAGGACACCGCCCTTTCACGGCGGTAACAGGGGTTCGAGTCCCCTAGGGGACGCCATATTGCGGGAATAGCTCAGTTGGTAGAGCACGACCTTGCCAAGGTCGGGGTCGCGAGTTCGAGTCTCGTTTCCCGCTCCAGTTTCTCCGGCAACGCCTAGCGGCGGGGCAGGAAAAGAAAATCCAGGGTGAATCGTGAGGTTCAAGTCTGGTGCACTGAAAAGTGTTGTGTGTCCCCTTCGTCTAGTGGCCTAGGACACCGCCCTTTCACGGCGGTAACAGGGGTTCGAGTCCCCTAGGGGACGCCATTTGCGGGAATAGCTCAGTTGGTAGAGCACGACCTTGCCAAGGTCGGGGTCGCGAGTTCGAGTCTCGTTTCCCGCTCCAGTTTAAATACTGTGGCGTCTATGCGGTGCAGTGGTGGTGAAGGTCTTCATGGCGCTTCACGCCGAAAGCGGTAAAGTTTAAAAATGCGGGAATAGCTCAGTTGGTAGAGCACGACCTTGCCAAGGTCGGGGTCGCGAGTTCGAGTCTCGTTTCCCGCTCCAAATATGTAACGCAAAAGGGGACCTTCGGGTCCCTTTTTGCGTTTTAGTCGTTGTGCGGCCAAAAACGGGCCCGGGGCGGGTCCCCAGGCCGTCAGCTCAACGGTACTCGATGGTGAAGTTCAAGGCCCCCTTGGCTTCCCCTGCGGTGACCACAGGTGCAGTCTGGTAATAACGTGCACGCAGGTCAAAGCGCATGGTGCCTGGAGTGACAGCAGCCATGTCGAGGAACTCTTCCAGTTTCAAGGGTGTGTTGTCACTGCGTAGTACCTGGATGCCGATACCGCTGGCAGATGAGTCAGTCGTCAGGCTGAAAAGGCCGAGGTCACGATCGATCGGCACCGAACCGTCCACACCGTCCAGGCGCATGAACGCGCGGGCAACGCTGCCTGCCGGGTCGTCCTCGCAGTCGCTGAGGGTGATGAAGAAATCGACCGGGTTGGTGGTGGTGTGCTCCCCGGTGAACTCGGCGATGTCATGGTTGCCCAGTTGTACCGGGTTGGCACTGACCGCGTCGGCCTTCAGCGTGCACTGGGCTTGCATGACTTGGCCATTGAGGGTCAGCCGAAGTGCGTCGCCCACATCACTCATGGTTGCCCTGGCTACTTCCTGGCTGAATGATTGCGGCCCTGGGGGAATGGTGCCGGTCTTGATCAGCGCAATGTACTGGAGGCGCTGGATGTTCGTGGTCAAGTTATTGGGGGTCATCCTCTCGCTATGTTCGGCCAGGAAGGGTAGGGCGCCGATGCCATCGACCGCTTTGAAGTGGTTATTCGCCGTGCCGTTCAGAAAACTGCCAAACTGCACGTACAGGCCCACACCGGGGATACTGGTCTGCAACACCTTGCCGTCCACGTTATGGCCATCGACTGTCGGGAATGTGCCAGGGGCCAGGGGCAATGGCGTGGTGACATTGGCGGTCATCGTCCTGAGGCCGTCGCTGTCGCAGATCAGCCGGGCACCATCGGTCCCCGTCATGATCTGTGGGCCCCATGAGGCGATCTTGCTAGGCACAGGGGCATCCCTGGCCACCCATGCTGTGGCGGGCAGGTTGAGGTTGAACAGCATCGGTCCGGGGGTCGATTCCCACCTGCATTCGTCAGCGGCCTGTACGGCGCTGGTCACCGACAACATGCCCAGGATGGTAGCGATGCTCAGGTTCATGGAAAATTTGCGAGGCATTCTGTGTTTCCTGTCATGGCGTTGTGCAGCGCAGGGTCTGCATGCGGTAACCCTGGTCTTCCTGCATGGTTGAAGGGTCGATCGGCAGTTGGCACTGTTGCTGAGCCTGCTCGCCCCAGGTGGCCAGCAATGTCTGTGGATGGGCGTCGGTCGCCACCAGCGCCTGTCCGGCCTGCCCGACGATCGCCAGGTGTTCGCCTTGCTGGGTGCTGACCCGGGTGCCGAAGGGCAAAGGGCTGCCGTCGGGGTGTTGCAGGGTCAGGATCAGGCGGCTCACATGGCGCGCCTTGAACTCGGCCATGACCACTGCGCCTCGGCGCGGCACCACCTGGGTGGTGCCGTTTTCTATCTCCACGTCCGGCCCCAGTTCGTCGGTCTGCAGCGCAACCTGATTTACCCGGTAGGGGCGCATGTGCGGGGCCAGCAAGTAACCACCGTCACTGGTTTTAGCGCCTGGCGCGTTGTCCACACCCACCCCGGCAATATCGGGTACGTGAACCAGCGCATTGGTGTCGCCCAGGTAAGAGCCGAGCACAATGCCGCCAGCGTGGGCAAGCACAGCCCCGCTGGCGTTGACCGATACGTTGCGGTAGTTGCTGCCTTCGGTATACGCCCGTCGTTGTCCAGCGACTGCGAGGCATAAAGGTTGATGCTGACGCGGCGATATTGCGTATTGAACTGAAACTGGTACTGGCGCCGCTGCAGGCTGGTGTTCCAGTAATCATCCTGGGAAAAGGTCAGGCTCAGCGAGCTGCTGCCGAAGTTCTGGTAGACCGAGCTTTCCAGGCGGCTGCGGCGGTTGCCCCGGTAGCTGCTGGAAGCATTGCGCTGCTGCACGGCCTCCTCGAACTCGCGATAGCCTTCGGTGGAGTAGCGGTAGCCAGCAAAGCGCAGGCTGGTGCCGGTCTGGAACGACTTGCCGTAACGCATAGAGTAACTTTGCCCTTGCACCTGGCCCTGTTCGCCCAGGTCTGTGCGGGCTTGGGTGGCATCGAGGGACACCGCGCCAAGTTCGCCGAAATCCTTCGCGGCACCCAGGGTGGCGGCATTGTAGTACTCACTGCCCAGCAAACCACCGTACAGGGTCGTGCTCCAGCTACCGCCACGCGCCAAGGTGGCCTGCCACAAAGTGGGGTCGTCCAGGTCATCAGCACCGTCGTAGCGCCCGGCGGCGATGTTGTAGCGCCATACCCCGTCACGCAACAGATTGCTCAGTGTGGAATAGGGCTGGATGAACCGGCGCACCTGGCCGTCCGCCTCGGTCAGGACGATTTCCAGGTCACCGCTGCTGCCGCCGATGCCCAGGTCGTTGATTTCATAGGGCCCTGGAGCCACGTAGGTCGAGTAGATCGGATAGCCGTTCTGCAGCACCTCGAGTTTGGCGCGGGTTTGCGCTACGCCACGGATCACCGGGGCATAGCTCTGCATCACATCGGGTAGCATGTCCATATCGGTTGCCAGCTGGACGCCTTTGAAGGGCACGCTGCGAAACACGTCGCCATTGGTGAAGGTTTCACCCACGGTTGCAGTGCCCCATTTGCCTGGCAGGTCATGCTGGGCGTAGGTATTGATGTGGGTCCAGCGCCGCTCCTGTTGCCCATCATCGCGCCAGCTCTGGCTGCTGCGCAGGCGCCAGCCGCCCACATTCAGCCCGCTGTTCAGGTACAGGTCCTGGCTGCTGCGCGAAGCGCCAGCGTTGCCGCTGTAGTGTTGCGCCGAGGCCTGGTAATTGACGAAGGCTGCGGTGATGCCCGAATCCCAGCGCTCTGGCGCGACACTGCCGGCAACGTCGCGGCGCAGGGCGATCTGTGGAATCGACAGCGCCAGTTGCAACTTGCCCGGGTCCAGTTCGACGGCGGCATGGGGTATCAGGTCGGGCAGGTTGACGCATTGGTCATCGCTAGGCAGTGGCGTGTCCAGTGCCTCTTCGCGCAGGCCAAGTTCGCGCAGTAGCGCAGCGCTCAGGCAAGGCTCCAACCCTTTACCGTCGGTGCGTTCGCGAAAATCGATTTCACGGCGGCCCGCCGCAGCCAGGTTGACCAGCACTTCGACCTGATAACGCCCCGGGGCCAGCGATGTTTGCGCGGCCAGCGAGCGCAGGGCCGAGGCGCTTGCGTCAGTCGACTGCCCGGGCGCAATACGCATGAAGTTCGGGTTGAATTGCAGCAGTTGCTCATCGGCGAGTGCGGCGGGCGCGGCAATTAACAGCAATAGGCCGCAACGGGTTGCTCGCCACTCAAGAGATGAGCGGACACTCCCCAATAACTGCCGACGCAGGTAAATAAATCGCATGGATGGGCACCTTTTTCGCGCCGCTTGTGAACGAGAGCGTGGGGCTTTAGCCCACCTCTACAAGTATCGATTTGTCAGCGGCAAATTTGACGCGATAATACGGCTACCACAGGAACTCCGATGTAGGAAAAATCGTATTTTAGAGTGGAAAAAAACTACAGAAATGTTTTCCAATGTCGTGATAGAGGCGGTCCGTCCTGGACCGCCTTCGGGTTATGCACCGTTAAATTCCAGGTGGCCGGTAGTCTGGCAGGAACATACCTGATTCATACTTGACAATGCCATCCACCACTCTGCGCCCCCACCCTGCGATCCCTGCTGCGGGCGTCCATTCAGCCAAAGTAGGTGAAGGGGGTGTAACGGTTAACGTTGTTGCACCTTCAGTGATAACTTCATTAGCCGCAACGATTCTAGGTGCGGCGTTTTTGTCGGGTTTGAATATAGGGTTTCTTATGTTGTTTCTATCGCCTGTCAATGGAATCGAATCCAGACTGTCCAGTTCAGAAAACTTTGTCTGCCCGTTGCCGGTTGTGAACTTGCGGACGTAGTTATTGAATCGACGGCTCGGTAAGTTGGAAGTGGGCCCGAAGATGGAGCGCGGCTGAGTTAAATCAATGTTTTTTGTAACAGAGCCAACCACATCATCCGTTTGTGTCGCCACACTGCGAGTGGCTACTTCACTGGTCGCTGTTTTAACCGTCATGAAGCGGCTCAGGGTGCGGCTATGCAGTTGGTCGTCCGAACGCCACGCCAGTTCCAGCGCATGGGTGAGCGTTGTGCCGTCGGTACGCGTCAGGGTCTGGGTGCGTGATGTTTGCCTGCCCAGGTCATCGTAGTACTGCTTGCACACTACCTGCTGCTGATTGGCAGCGTCCTCGGTCTCGGTGCTGTGCAGTCGCCCTGCCGAGTCATAGCTGAAGGTCGCCAGCAAGTCGCCCTGGCGTGTCGTTTCCAGCCTGCCCAGCGTGTCATAGGTATGCGAAACGCTTTCGCCGTCGCTGGTGGTGATGCGCAATGGCAGGCCTTGCAGAGAGTGGCTGTAGTCGCAGCTGTAATGCTCGCCGGTGATGCTGTCGTCCCATACCGCCTGTTCCAGGTAGCCCTGGTCGGTGTAGAGGTAGCTGCGGGTACCCTGCGCATTGGTGGCATCGTTGATTGCCGCCGTCAGCGGATGGTAGTCGAAGGTGGCTTACCGATAACAAACATCCCGGGACTAACATGTCTGCGGTACAACATTCACCCGCTGTTCGATTCTACAGGGCGCATTGAGCAGGCCAATTTTGAATGCACAGCAAGGAGCATGGCAGGCAGTAAAGGGGGTGTCTACTGGCAAA
Organism: Pseudomonas sp. BP01; assembly: GCF_022760795.1. Taxonomy (NCBI): domain Bacteria; kingdom Pseudomonadati; phylum Pseudomonadota; class Gammaproteobacteria; order Pseudomonadales; family Pseudomonadaceae; genus Pseudomonas; species Pseudomonas sp. BP01. Next base: position 112,656 of record NZ_JAFBKA010000017.1, on the reverse strand, counting down.
AATGTCAGTTGAACGCTCTGTGCATTTGACGCTTTATGTACAGCGTAACCAATCCTACATGGGGATTACGAAATGAGCATTGAGAATACCGAAAGTACTGCGAATCACGAAACCGCCGTGGTCGTCACGCTCTGGAGCAGGATAGAGGATCTTAACAGTCTGTGGCGTACTATCCCTCCCTCTGTTCAGTCAATGTACCTTCCCGAGCAACTGGCCGACGGTGTATGGGAAACCAAATTGACCCGATTTGATAAGATCGAGTTGATTCGTACGGGTGTTCGTAGGAGCGAGGCTTACATATATCGACGCGATGAGACTCTGGTACGTGTGCTGACGAGCGCAGGCATTGAGGCGAAACAGATCGTGACGGTTAATGGTGTACAGCCGCTCACGGGTAAACTCAGGGTCTCCGTGGAACATGAAAAAAGTTGGCTTCGTTACAATGCGGCGACCGGCGGTGATCTCACACTCGAGTGGGCCGGGTCGGCCTCTTATGCCTTTTATGATCCTGGTTATACCGTAACCCCTCCGGGCTACGAAGCGTACTTCGAACAAGTCAAAAAACTCGCCATCGGTTTTTTTCCGCCCGTGAACAATGAGCTTCTTCAGCAACTGTATATCTACGTAACAGTATTTGAATCAACGGAATGGCCAGTGCACTTTTCGGTCAGCCGGCAACCTCTTGTCTATGCGGATATTGTGCCCGCTTCGTACGAGGCCAGCGGCAATGAGGCGCAATCTAAGAGCTACGTGACCGCGCTGTTTCCTTCTTCCTATTTCCCGGAAGCGGCTGCTGGCCGCCAACCCGCGGAAGCGCAGTGGCTACAGCAACTGGTCGCGCCTCGCTGGCTGACCAGAGTGGTCGGTGGCGAAAGAGATGCAGGAGGTTGGATTACTCATTATGGAACCGGCACCCTTGCCGTTGAAGACGATCCCGCGCCGAGCGTGATTGCCAATGTCGATTCCCTCTCTCCTCTGGCACGGATTGTTTCGGCGGGCGCTACCAAGGAGCGGCTGGAGTTTGTCGGCACGCCTGTGAGCGGAGCCACCTGGACTTTGGCTGGCGAAGCCCGCGGGCGTCTCGAGAAAGAAGGCAACGATTACTTCTATGTGCCCCCCTTGGTGCTTGCACCGGCAGCGTCATTCAACACCTCCAGCGACATGGTGATTGCTGCCGCTTATCGAACCAGTATCGATGGGCTTCCGCTGGCCGTCGATGCAGTGCAGGCCGCTAACGCCTCACAGCGCGCCACGGCAACGTTTGTGACCACGTTCGTGAAGCCCACCCACTTCATAAGGTTTTCCAGTGCTTCAGGTAATCTGCAACTGAACCTGTGCTGGATGACCAGAACCGGCGAGAAGCAGGTGCCGGCCAACATGGTCAAGTGGCACGTATTGGCGGGCAACGGTGCGGTATCCGCACAGGGCGTGTTCAGCCCAGCATCGCGTAGTCCGAGTGCCGTCACAATACTGATGGCGGAGGATTTGCAGGATAGAACTGAGTGGCGCTTCGGCGTGATCATCGTCCCGCTACCGTTGTTCACGGTCCCTGACCTGCTGCGCTTGCAACAGGTCTGAACTGGGGCTCAGTGCTGGCGATCACCCTGATTAGCGCTGAGCAGCTGTTTTTCCTGGTTCCAGTCGAACGGCTCGTCATCCTGCTCGGCGGCAAACCGGCGCTCTTCGAGTTCCTGATAGAGGTCGAGTTCGTCATCGGGCATGAAGTGCAGACAATCGCCACCGAAGAACCACAGCAGGTCACGTGGCACCAGGTGGACGATCTGTGGATAACGTTGAATCACCTGGCAGAGCAGGTCCTGACCGAGGTACTGACTTTCCAATGGCGCTTGTGGCAACAGCGTGAGCAGTTCGTCAAAGCGTTCGAGAAACAGCGCGTGGTTTTCTTCCGGTACTTGCTCTGCTTCACCTAGGGCCACCAGGATGGTACGCAGGTGGTGCAGCAGGTGCAGGTGGTATTCCAGGTGGGCGTTGGCCATGGAAGGGTCCTCGGGGTAGCTGAAAACGGCCGCGGAGTATACGCCTGATTCGTCGCTGAGGGCAGCAAGGGGCGCCTGTCGGGTGACAGGCTGCGCCCTGGCGGCGGATCGATTGTCCAAAGGTGGCGGCCCTTGGTCAGTCCGCCACCGGGGAGCGGTTTTCAGCGAACCTTGCCTTCCTCAATGAGCAGAGCCTCCTTATCGAAGGCATCGACGTCAATTACCGCTCGCCGCGCTTTCTCGGCTGCGTGCAAGCGCTCACCTTGGCCAGCTTGCAGCACCCCGGCCGCTACGCCGGCGTCGATCTGCGACTGGCCAGGGGCTGGCTGCAGTTTGCCGTCCTTGATTGCCTGACGCAGCAGCGTGTGCAGTGGCGTCGTCTCGTCCAAGAGGTCGCTGGCGCGTTGCAGTGCCGCAACTGGATCACCGTCGGCCTGAGGCCGGTAGCAGCCCGCCAGTAATTCTTCGAGCGCCGGATCACCCTTGTGACGCCCAATCAACTCGGCCACCTCCGCGTCCAGTTCGTCGCTCGGCCCGGTATGTTGGCGCCCGAACGGGAACACCAACAGCCGTAGTGCGCAGCCGACGAAGCGGTTGGGGAAGTTGTCAAGCAGACGATCCAGAGCTTTTTCTGCCTGGCCCAGGCTTTCTTCCATGGCCCAGCGCAGCAGGGGTTGCATGTATTCGGGTGAACCAAGGTCGTGGTAACGCTTGAGCCCGGCGCTGGACAGGTACAGGTAGCTCAGGACATCACCCAGCCGGGCGCTCAGCCGTTCGCGCCGCTTGAGCGCGCCGCCCAGCAGCATCATCGACAGGTCGGCGAGCAGGGCAAAGGCTGCGGCCTGGCGGTTCAAGGCGCGGAAGTAGCCCTGGCTCAAGGCATCGCCCGGCGCCCGCTCGAAATGACCCAGGCCAATGCCCAGAACAAAGGTGCTGGCCGCGTTGCTGACGGCGAACGAGATGTGCTTGAGCAGCAGATCATCGAACGTCCTCAGCCCCTGCTCACGGTCTTCGTGCCCAGCCGCGGCCATTTCCTTGAGGACGAACGGATGGCAGCGGATGGCGCCCTGGCCAAAGATCATCAGATTGCGCGAGAGAATGTTCGCGCCTTCGACGGTGATGAAGATCGGTGCACCCTGCCAGTTGCGGCCCAGATAGTTGTTCGGGCCCATGATGATGCCCTTGCCGCCGTGCACGTCCATGGCGTGCTGGATACATTCACGGCCGCGCTCGGTCAGGTGGTACTTGAGGATTGCCGACAGCACCGAAGGCTTTTCGCCCAGGTCCACGGCCTTGGCAGTCAGCAGGCGAGCGCTGTCCATCAGCCAGGCGTTGCCGCCGATGCGTGCCAGCGACTCCTGGATACCTTCGAAGGCGGCCAGCGGCACGTTGAACTGCTCGCGTATGTTGGCGTACTGGCCGGTCACAAGGCTGGTGTACTTGGCAGCGCCAGTGCCCACGGCGGGCAGTGAAATGGAACGGCCTACCGACAGGCAGTTCATCAGCATCATCCAGCCCTTGCCCAGCATGGCCTGCCCGCCGATCAGGAAGTCCAGCGGCACGAACACGTCCTTGCCGCTGTTGGGGCCGTTCATGAAGGCCGCGCCCAGCGGCAGGTGGCGTTTGCCGATTTCGACACCGGGGGTGTCGGTGGGGATCAGCGCCAGGCTGATGCCCAGTTCTTCCTCTTCGCCCAGCAGGTGGTCAGGGTCGTAGGCCTTGAAGGCCAGGCCCAGTAAGGTCGCGACCGGGCCCAGGGTGATGTAGCGTTTTTCCCAGTTCAGGCGCAGGCCCAGCACTTCTTCGCCATTCCACTGGCCCTTGCAGATGATGCCGGTGTCGGGCATGGCGCCGGCGTCGGAGCCGGCCAGCGGGCCGGTCAGGGCGAAGCAGGGGATCTCGTCGCCGCGGGCCAGGCGTGGCAGGTAGTGGTTGCGTTGTTCATCGGTGCCGTAATGCAGCAGCAGTTCAGCCGGGCCCAAAGAGTTAGGCACCATTACGGTGGAAGCCAGGTCACCGCTGCGTGTGGCCAGTTTCATCGCAACCTGCGAATGGGCGTAGGCAGAGAAGCCTTTGCCGCCGTATTCCTTGGGAATGATCAGCGCAAAGAAGCCATGCTGCTTGATGTGATCCCAGGCTTCGGGCGGCAGATCCAGGTCCTGGCCGATCTGCCAGTCGCTGACCATGGCACACAGGTCTTCCGTGGGGCCGTCGATGAAGGCCTGTTCTTCTTCGGTCAGCTTCGGTGCCGGGTAGGCCAGCAAGGTGCGCCAGTCGGGGCGACCGCTGAACAGTTCGCCATCCCACCACACTGTGCCTGCATCGATTGCTTCGCGCTCGGTTTGCGACATGGGCGGCAGGGTGCGCTGGAACCAGCTGAACACCGGGCCGGTAAACACCTTGCGGCGCCATTCAGGGAGTGCCACCAGGGCGATCTTGAGGGCCAGGACGATCCAGATCAGGGCCAGCAACCAGCCGGGCGCACTGCTGAAAATGCCCATGAGCAGCACATAGGCCGCCATGATGCCGAGAATCTGCAAGGGCGCCAGGCGCCGGTGCGTGAGGTACGCCGCGCCGATCACCAGCACCACCAACCACAACAGCAACATAATCGGTCCTCCTTGGAACCAGGGGGCTTGAGCCGTCCCAGACAGCTTAGACGCAATGCTGTGAACGGCAGCTTCAGAACAGTGACAGGGTGTGGCAGCGGGAGTTTCAGTTCATTTGTTCGTCTGTACCGGCCTCTTCGCGGGTAAACCCGCTCCTACAGGTCGGTGGTGATCCCTGTGGGAGCGGGTTTACCCGCGAAGAGGCCGGTACAGGCGGCGAGGGTCTGGAGTAGACTGCACCACCACCGCATTTCATAAGGACGTTGCCATGCTGAAGATCTGGGGCCGCAAGAACTCGAGTAATGTGCGAAAGGCGCTATGGATGGCCCATGAGCTGGGCCTGGATTTCGAGTCCATCGACGCCGGCGGCGCCTTCGGCGTGGTCAACGAGCCGCACTACCGCGCCCGTAACCCCAACGGCCTGGTCCCCATGCTCGAAGACGGCGACTTGACCCTGTGGGAGTCCAACACCATCGTCCGCTACCTGTGCGCCGAGTACGGCGCAGAGCAGGGCTGGTACCTGGAAGACCCGCGCCAACGCGCCCTGGCCGACAAATGGATGGACTGGACCACCTCGTCCTTCGCCACTCCCTTCCGCCCGCTGTTCTGGGGCTTGCTGCGCACCCCGGAAGACCAGCGCGACTGGGTGGCGATCAATGCCGCCCACAAGCAGTGCGCCCAATTGCTGGCCATTGCCGATGAGACCTTGGCCAAACAGCCCTACCTGTCTGGTGACCAGATCGGCATGGGCGACATCCCACTGGGTAGCTTCATCTATGCCTGGTTCGAAATGCCCATCGAACGCCCGGCCATGTACAACCTGGAAGCCTGGTATGAACGCCTGAAGCAACGCCCGGCCTACCAGGCCGCGGTGATGACCGCGCTCACTTGAACCTGCTTCGATAGTCATTATCAATAGATGTGACTGTACTTGTGCGGCCTGGCCTTGCACCATTGGCCGCACTCACTGCGCCAGTGACTTTACCTGGCGTGTCCTGCACCTTTTTTTCGGTAAATGACCCGCTATGAGTTCCGCCCTGTCCATCCGACAGCTGACCAAGACCTACGGCAACGGCTTCCAGGCCCTTAAAGGCATCGACCTCGATGTTGCCGAAGGCGACTTCTTCGCCTTGCTCGGCCCCAACGGCGCCGGCAAATCCACCACCATCGGCATTCTCTCCACCCTGGTGAACAAGACCAGTGGCACGGTGAACGTGTTCGGCCATGACCTGGACCGTGAGCCCTCGGCACTCAAGCGCTGCCTGGGCGTGGTGCCGCAGGAATTCAACTTCAACCAGTTCGAGAAAACCTTCGACATCGTCGTGACCCAGGCCGGTTACTACGGCATCCCGCCGAAGCTTGCCAAGGAGCGCGCCGAGCAGTACCTGACCCAGCTGGGCCTGTGGGACAAGCGTGATGTGCAGTCGCGTTCGTTGTCTGGCGGCATGAAGCGCCGTTTGATGATTGCCCGCGCGCTGATCCACGAGCCGCGCCTGCTGATCCTCGACGAGCCCACCGCAGGTGTGGACATCGAATTGCGCCGCTCGATGTGGAGCTTTCTCACCGAGCTGAATCAGAAGGGCATCACCATCATCCTCACCACCCACTACCTGGAAGAGGCTGAGCAGCTGTGCCGCAACATCGGCATCATCGACCACGGCACCATCGTCGAGAACACCAGCATGCGCCAGTTGCTGGGCAAGCTGCATGTGGAAACCTTTGTGCTCGACATCAAGCAGGACCTGGCCAGTGCGCCGGTGCTGCAAGGCTACCCGTGCCGGCTGCTGACCCCGCACACCCTTGAGGTGCAGGTGGACAAGGACATCGGCATCACCGCGCTGTTTGGCCAGCTGGCGCTGCAGAACATCGAGGTGCAGAGCCTGCGCAACAAGACCAACCGACTCGAGGAGCTGTTTGTGTCCCTGGTGGAAAAAAACCTGTCGAAGGTGGCCGTATGAGTGTGGAACTGCGCACCAACTGGGTCGCCCTGAACACCATCGTCTACCGCGAAGTGCGGCGCTTCTTGCGCATCTGGCCGCAGACGTTGTTGCCGCCTGCGATCACCATGGTTTTGTACTTTGTCATCTTCGGTAACCTGATCGGCCGACAGATTGGCGACATGGGTGGCTTCACCTACATGCAGTACATCGTGCCGGGGCTGATCATGATGTCGGTGATCACCAACTCCTACGGCAACGTGGTGTCGAGCTTCTTCGGCAGCAAGTTCCAGCGCTCGATCGAAGAACTGATGGTGTCACCGGTGTCACCGCACACCATTCTTGTCGGCTATGTGCTGGGCGGCGTGCTGCGCGGTTTGGCGGTGGGGGTGATCGTAACCATCCTGTCGATGTTCTTCACCGACCTGCAGGTGCACCACCTGGGTGTGACCGTGGTCGTGGTACTGCTGACGGCCACCATCTTCTCGCTGCTGGGCTTCGTCAACGCCGTGTTTGCACGCAATTTCGACGATATCTCGATCATCCCCACCTTTGTGCTGACGCCGCTGACCTACCTGGGCGGGGTGTTCTATTCGATCAACCTGTTGCCGCCGTTCTGGCAGACCGTGTCGCTGGCCAACCCGGTGCTGCACATGGTCAACTCGTTCCGCTACGGCATCCTAGGGGTGTCGGATATCAGCATTGGCACGGCGATCACCTTCATGCTGGTCGCCACTGCGGTGCTCTACACGTTGTGCATCCGCCTGCTGGTCAGCGGCCGCGGCATGCGTGCATGAGCCCTGTTGTGAACATCTGAGCTTGCGCCGGCGCCACTGCCGGCCAATCCACCAGCGCCAGTACAGCAGGGTGGTGAAGTAGGCGGCAATGCCCAGCACCACCCCGCACACCACCGACCCCAAAAGGAACGGCTGCCACACGGTGGCAAGCTGGTCGGTGATCCAGTCGAAGGTCAGTTCGTCGGGCAATGTGCGCGGCGGCACCTGCATCAGCCAGGCGCCGGTCATGTAGGTGACGAAGAACACCGGCGGCATGGTCAGCGGGTTGGTCAGCCACACTAGGCTGACCGCGATCGGCAAGTTGCCACGTACCGGGATTGCCAGCGCCGCCGCCAGCAGCATCTGCATGGGGATGGGAATCAACGCCGCGAACAGGCCCACGCCCATGGCCCGTGCCACCGAATGGCGGTTCAGGTGCCAGAGGTTGGGGTCGTGCAGCAGCTTGCCGAAAAAGCGTAAGGACTTGTGTTCCCGAATGCTGGTCGGGTCCGGCATGTAGCGTTTGAAAAGTCGGCGCGGCATGTAGGCTCCCGGAGCGTTGATCCGGGCAGTATGCCCTTAATCCTGCGCTGTCTCGTTTAGAGTTTGTGACAATTGTTGAGCAAGCTTTGTCGGCAATTGAGCTATGCCTCAGGGGGTGATTTACCTTCTGGAGCTCTACCTCATGCGCACAGGGATGTTTGCGCTCGCGCTCGGGCTGCTGTGCCTGGGCTTTCTCCCCGTATTGCCATCGGTCGGATGGCTGCTAGCGCTTGCTGCGTGCGCTGTCGTCACTCTGTTTACCCGCGTTTGGCCGTTGGGCTGTTTTTTGCTGGGCCTGTGTTGGGCATGTTGGTCTGCTCAGCAGGCCCTGGATGATCGCCTGGCCGCTAGCCTGGATGGCCGCACCTTGTGGCTGGAGGGGCGGGTGGTCGGTTTGCCGGCCCGCACGGCGCAAGGCGTGCGCTTTGAGCTGGAGGCGGCACGCTCGCGGCGGGCCGAACTGCCGCAACGGTTGCAACTGAGCTGGTTCGACGGGCCGCCGCTGCGGGCCGGTGAGCAGTGGCGGCTGGCCGTGACCTTGCAGCGCCCGGCCGGGCTGCTCAACCCACATGGGCCCGACCGTGAGGCGCAGCTGCTGGCGCGGCGGGTGGGCGCCACCGGTACGGTAAAGGCTGGGCAGCTGCTGGCGCCGGTAACCGGTGGTTGGCGCGATGTGCTGCGCCAGCGCTTGCTGGCGGTTGAAGCCAATGGCCGGCAGGCAGCGTTGGTGGCACTGGTGCTTGGCGACGGCACAGGCCTGGCCCGGGAGGACTGGCAGATGTTGCAGGCCACCGGCACGGTGCACCTGCTGGTGATCTCTGGCCAGCATATCGGCCTGGTGGCCGGTTTGCTGTACGGCCTGGTCGCCGGACTGGCGCGTTGGGGGCTGTGGCCCGCTCGGTTACCGTGGCTGCCCTGGGCGTGTGGCCTGGCCATGGCGGCGGCGCTGGCCTACGGCTGGCTGGCCGGTGCCGGTGTGCCGGTGCAGCGCGCCTGCCTGATGCTGGCGGTAGTGTTGCTCTGGCGCCTGCGCTTTCGCCACCTCGGTGCAATGCTGCCGCTGTTGCTGGCGGTGGTCGCGGTGCTGCTGGTCGAACCGCTCGCGGCGCTGCTGCCTGGGTTCTGGCTGTCATTTACGGCCGTGGCCACGCTCATTTTTTGCTTCAGTGCCCGGCTAGGGGGCTGGCGGCCCTGGCAAGCCTGGACACGCGCCCAATGGGTGATCGCCATCGGCTTGTTGCCGGTGTTGTTGGCCACGGGTTTGCCGGTGAGCCTGAGCGCGCCGCTGGCCAATCTTGTCGCAGTGCCTTGGGTGAGCCTGGCGGTGCTGCCTTTGGCACTGCTAGGTACGTTGCTGCTGCCACTGGGCGGGGTGGGGGAGGCGCTGCTATGGCTGGCGGGTGGCCTGTTGGACGGGCTGTTCCGGCTGCTGGCGCTGGTGGCGCAGCAGCGCCCGGCGTGGGTGGCGCCGGCTCTGCCATTGTGGGCCTGGCTGCTGGTATTGCTGGGTGCGCTGCTGGTGCTGCTGCCCCGCGGCGTGCCTTTGCGCGGGTTGGGTGGGGTCATGTTACTGGCGCTGTGGGTGCCCAGGGAGCCAGTGCCGTTCGGCCAGGTCGAGGTCTGGCAGCTGGATGTCGGCCAGGGGCTGGCGGTGCTGTTGCGTACTCGGCACCACAACCTGTTGTACGACGCCGGGCCGGCCAGGGGCGAAAGCGACCTGGGGGAGCGGGTGGTGCTGCCGACTTTGCGCAAGCTGGGGGTGGGCAGCCTTGATCTGATGGTGATCAGCCATGCGCATGCCGACCATGCGGGCGGTGCTGCGGCCATACAGCCTGGTCTGCCGGTCAGGCGGCTGATCGGCGGGGAGGCGCTGGAAGAAGTGCCATTGCAGCCTTGTACCAGTGGCGAACAATGGGACTGGGATGGCGTGCGCTTTTCGCTGTGGCGCTGGGCGGCAGGGCAGAGCAGCAATGACCGTTCCTGTGTGCTGTTGGTAGAGGCCCAGGGCGAGCGCTTGCTGCTGGCGGGGGATATGGAAGCTGCTGCCGAACGGGCCTGGCTGGCGGCCCATGAAACGCCGCGTATCGACTGGTTGCAGGCACCGCACCATGGCAGCCGCAGTTCGTCCACCGAGGCGTTCATCCGGGCTACTGCGCCGCGTGGGGTATTGATTTCGCGAGGGCGCAACAACAGCTTCGGGCACCCGCATGTTCAGGTGATGGAGCGTTATCAGCGGCATGGGCTGGCGGTGCATGACACGGCGGTGGAGGGGGCGTTGCGGTTGGTGTTGGGGCGGCAGGGAGAGGTTGAGGGTATGAGGGGGCAGCGGCGGTTTTGGCGGGTTCGAGCGGAGTGAGGGGGAGGCAGGCAGGTGCATACGCCAATTCCCTGACCTCCGGCAGATGAGCCCTCGGCGCGCCTATGGTAGAGTGGCGGCCTTTTTGCGAAGGGGCGTTTACTGTGTGGGAATTGGTCAAGTCCGGTGGTTGGATGATGCTGCCGATCATTCTGAGTTCCATCGCTGCCATGGCTATCGTCATCGAACGCCTGTGGACCCTGCGCGCCAGTCGCGTCACCCCGCCGCACCTGATGGGCCAGGTGTGGATGTGGATCAAGGACAAGCAACTGACCAGTGACAAGCTCAAGGCCTTGCGCGCAGATTCGCCATTGGGCGAAATCCTTGCGGCAGGCCTGGCCAACTCGCGCCATGGCCGCGAAATCATGAAAGAGTGCATCGAGGAAGCCGCCTCGCGCGTCATTCACGAACTGGAGCGGTACATCAGCACGCTCGGCACCATCGCCGCCATGGCGCCGCTGCTGGGCCTGCTGGGCACCGTGCTGGGCATGATCGACATCTTCAGCGCCTTCATGGGCTCGCAGATGACTGCCAATGCGTCCGTGCTGGCTGGTGGTATCTCCAAGGCCCTGGTCACCACTGCGGCCGGCCTGATGGTCGGTATCCCGGCAGTGTTCTTCCACCGCTTCCTGTTACGTCGCATCGATGAGCTGGTGGTGGGCATGGAGCAAGAGGCGATCAAACTGGTGGAAGTGATCCAGGGCGACCGTGAAGTGGAAGTGGCCGGAGGCAAGGCGTGAAGTTCCGGCGCAATCGCCAGCGGGAGAACGTCGACATCAACCTGGCGTCGTTGATCGACGTGGTGTTCGTCCTGCTGCTGTTCTTCGTGGTCACCACCACCTTCACCCGCGAGACCCAGCTGCGCGTCGAGCTGCCCGAAGCTGCCAGCGCCGAACAGGCGCCGGCCGATCAGGGCAAGCTGGTGGAAATCACCATCAGCGCCGAAGGCGTGTATTCGGTGAACAACCACCTGCTGCCCAAGAGCGACCTGGCCACCTTGAGCGAGGCCATCGAGCGTGAGTCGGGCGGTGACAACAAGCTGCCGCTGGCCATCAGCGCCGACGGCAAGACCCCGCACCAGGCTGTGGTCACCGCAATGGACGCCGCCGGCAAGCTCGGTTTCAGCCAGTTGCGCATGACCACCGTCGAGGCGGCCCAGGGCACGCCTTGATGGCCTTCGCCGACCGTTTGCTCGCCGCCTGGTACGCCGGGCACCCCGCCCTGGCGCTATTGCGCCCGCTGGAGGCGTTGTACCGTCGCGTGGTCACGCGCAAGCGGGCACGTTTTCTCAGTGGTGAGAGTGCCAGCTACCGGGCGCCAGTGCCGGTTGTCGTGGTGGGCAACATCACCGTGGGCGGCACCGGCAAGACGCCGATGATCCTCTGGCTGATCGAACACTGCCGCCAGCAGGGGCTGAAGGTGGGCGTGGTCAGCCGTGGCTATGGTGCCAAGCCGCCACAGCTGCCTTGGCGGGTTCAGGCCGACCAGCCGGCCGATCAGGCTGGCGACGAACCGCTGCTGATCGTGCAGCGTACCGGTGTGCCGCTGATGATCGACCCTGACCGCTCCCGCGCCGTGCAGGCGTTGCTGGCCAGCGAACCGCTTGACCTGATCCTGTGCGACGACGGCATGCAGCACTATCGCCTGGCGCGCGACCTGGAACTGGTGTTGATTGATGCCGCCCGGGGCCTGGGCAATGGCCGCTGCCTGCCGGCCGGCCCTTTGCGCGAGCCGGCCGAACGCCTGCAAGGCGCTGACGCGGTGCTGTTCAACGGTGCCAGTGCCGACCGCGCCGATGGTTTTGGTTTTTGCCTGCAACCTTCCGCGCTGGTCAACCTGCGCAGCGGCCAGCGTCGAGCCCTCGACCATTTCCCAGCAGGCCAGCGCCTGCACGCGGTGGCCGGTATCGGCAACCCGCAACGTTTCTTCAATACCCTGCTGGGGCTAAACTGGCAGCCGGTGCCGCATCCCTTCGCCGACCATGCACAGTTCAGCGCCCGTAACCTGGCCTTCAGCCCGCCGCTGCCGCTGGTGATGACCGAGAAGGATGCGGTGAAATGCCGGGCCTTCGCCGCTGACGACTGGTGGTACCTGGCCGTCGAGGCGCAGCCCACCCCGGCTTTCAGCACCTGGTTCGACAACCAGCTGCAACGCCTGCTGCGCAAGCCCTGAGCCCGTTTTCAATTTCCGGCCACCTGGCCTAAAGGAAGCCTCCAATGGACACCAAACTGCTCGATATCCTGGCCTGCCCGATCACCAAGGGCCCGCTTAAGCTCAGTGCCGACAAGACCGAGCTGATCAGCAAGGGCGCCGGCCTGGCCTACCCGATCCGCGACGGCATCCCGGTCATGCTGGAAAGCGAGGCGCGCACCCTGACCGACGACGAGCGTCTGGACAAATGAGCCTGGACTTCACTGTGGTGATCCCCGCCCGGCTGCGCTCCACGCGGCTGCCAGGCAAGCCGCTGCTGGCAATTGCCGGCAAGCCGATGGTGCAGCATGTGTGGGAGCAGGCGCGCAAAAGTGCTGCCAGCCGTGTGGTCATCGCCACCGACGATACCAGTATCCTCGAGGTCTGCCAGGCGTTCGGCGCCGAAGTGCTGATGACCCGCGCCGACCATGAGTCAGGCACCGACCGCCTGGCCGAAGTGGCTGCGCATCTGGGCTTGCCGGCTGATGCCATCGTGGTCAACGTGCAGGGCGACGAGCCGCTGATCCCGCCGGTGATCATCGACCAGGTGGCGGCCAACCTGGCTGCGCATCCAGAGGCCGGCATCGCTACCTTGGCCGAGCCGATCCATGAGCCGGAAACCGTGTTCAACCCCAATGCGGTCAAGGTGGTGAGCGACAAGAGCGGCCTGGCCCTGACGTTCAGCCGTGCGCCGCTGCCTTGGGCCCGCGATGGCTTTGCCAAGGACCGCAACGTGCTGCCGGAATGCGTGCCGTATCGCCGCCACATCGGCATGTACGCCTACCGCGTCGGCTTCCTGCATGACTTCGTCGGTTGGGGCCCATGCTGGCTTGAACAGACCGAAGCGCTGGAGCAACTACGTGCCTTGTGGCACGGCGTGCGCATTCACGTCGAGGACGCCATCGAGGCGCCGGCCGTGGGCGTTGATACCCCTGAAGACCTTGAGCGCGTGCGGCGCTTGCTGGAGGCTTGATGCGCGTCCTGTTCGTCTGCCTGGGCAACATCTGCCGCTCGCCCACCGCCGAAGGCGTGCTGCGCCATCAATTGCAGGCTGCCGGGCTTGCCGACCGGGTGCATGTGGCTTCTGCCGGCACCGGCGACTGGCATGTCGGCAAGGCGCCAGACAGCCGCACCTGCAAGGCGGCGCTGGCGCGCGGTTACGACCTGTCGCCCCAGCGTGCCCAGCAGGTCAAGGCGGCGCATTTTGCCGACTATGACCTTATCCTGGCCATGGACGAGAGCAACCTGCGCGATCTGCGCGCCCTGCGCCCGCACACCGCCGTGAGCGAACTCGACCTGTTCCTGCGCCGCTATGGCGCAGAGCTGGATGAAGTGCCCGACCCTTACTACGGTGGCGCCGACGGCTTCGAGCAGGTGCTCGACCTGGTCGAGGCGGCGTGCCAGGCACTGGTGCTGGAAATCAAGGGGCGGCTATGACAGGGCCGTGGCAGGAGCAGGTATCGCTCAAACCGTACAACACCTTCGGCATCGACGTGAAGGCGCGTTTTTTCAGCCAGGCGCACGATGATCAGCAGGTGCGCCTGGCGCTGGGTCAGGCGCAGCAGCAAGGGGTGCCGGTGCTGGTGATCGGTGGCGGCAGCAACCTGTTGCTGACCCGCGATATTGATGCGCTGGTGCTGCACATGGCCAGCCGTGGCCGCCGCGTGCTCAGCGACGATGGTGAGCACATCGTGGTCGAGGCCGAGGCCGGTGAACCGTGGCATGGATTTGTGCAGTGGACACTGGCGCAGGGCTATTGCGGGCTGGAAAACCTCAGCCTGATCCCCGGCACCGTGGGCGCCGCGCCGATGCAGAACGTGGGCGCCTACGGGGTAGAGATCAAGGACGTGTTTGCCGGCCTGACTGCCCTGGACCGTGAGACTGGCGAATTGCATGACTTCGGTTTGGCAGAATGTGCCTTCGGTTATCGCGACAGCCTGTTCAAGCGCAACCCAGGGCGCTGGCTGATCCTGCGCGTGCGTTTTGCCTTGAGCCGCACCCTGCAGGCCCACCTGGACTATGGTCCGGTGCGTCAGCGCCTTGCGGAGCAGGGCGTAACCGCACCGACCGCGCAGGCGATCAGCGATGCCATTTGCAGCATTCGCCGCGAAAAACTGCCAGACCCGCTGGAACTGGGCAATGCCGGAAGCTTTTTCAAGAACCCGGTGGTGTCGGCTGAGCAGTTCGAGCGTATTCGTGCGAACTACCCGGCCGTGGTGGCTTATCCTCAGGCCGGTGGCCAGGCGAAGCTGGCGGCGGGTTGGCTGATCGAGCAGGCGGGGTGGAAGGGCCATCGTGACGGTGATGCGGGTGTGCACCGCTTGCAGTCGCTGGTGCTGGTCAACTACGGCCAGGCGAGCGGGGCGCAGATGCATGCGCTGGCGCGGCAGATCCAGGCGGATATCCTGGAGCGGTTTGGGGTGGAGCTGGAGATGGAGCCTAACCTCTACTGAGGCGATGCAGATGCCGCTCCTACAATAAGCGTCAAGCCAAGAAAAAGCCCCGCCAGTTCGCACTGGCGGGGCTTTTTCATTCAGCCTTGGCTATCAACCGTGATGAGGTTTGTGCTCATCGGCGGCTTCCAGGGCGGGCTCCTCGGAGGTTGCAGCAGCTTGCTGCGCAGCTTTGGCGGCGGCCTCGGCCTCACGCTTGCGGCGGCGCACTTCACGCGGGTCGTTCGGCGCGCGGCCGTTGGCCAGGATGACAGTCGCAGGCTCTACCTCAACCGGGGCTTCAACCTGCGCAGGCTCGACTACTACTGGTGCAGGCTCTGCTACCACTTCTGGCTGGGCTTGGACAACCGGTGCTGGCTGCTCGGCGACCGGAGCGGTATCAGCCGCAGCCGGAGCCTGTTCGATTTCACCTGCTTCGACGGCAGGCGCTTCAACAGGTGCCTCGGCGACGATCGAAGGTTGCGCAGCAGGCACTTCTTCAGCCACTGGCTGCGGAGCGACTTCGACCACTGGCTCGGCAGTTGCCTCGGCCACGACTACCGGCTGGCTGACAGGCTGCTCGACCACTGGGGCCGCGGCCACTTCTTCAGCCTTGGCGACGGCTTCGACCTGCTCGGCCTTTTCAGCTTGCTCGACCGGCTGGGCGGCTTCGCTGTTGTCGGTCTCTGCAACGGTGGCGACGTCGGCGGTGGCACGCTCGGCTTGCTGGTTGGCCTGGGCTTCGGCGTCGGCGCTGATATTGCTGCTGGCGACAGCGGCAGTCACGGCCAGGCCTGCGGCCAGTTCGGCACCCAGCTCAGTGGCCTGGTGCTGTTGTGGCTGCTCTTCGCTGCCTTCGTCCTCTTCGCCACCGTCGATCAGCTCGCCATTGGCGTTGCGCTGGCGCTCACGACGGTTGCTGCGACGACGCTGACCACGGGAGCGGCGGCGCGGGCGCTCGCCATCGGTGCCTTCCTGATCGTCTTGCAGCGACTCTTCGTTCGGCAGTTGCTCTTCGGCCAGTTCGGCAGCCTGCTCGGCCGCTTCTTCAGCTACACGTGGCTGGCGCTCTTCGCGAGGTGGGCGCGGGGCACGTTCTTCGCGCGGAGCGCGCTCTTCACGAGGTGCGCGTTCTTCACGTGGGGCGCGCTCTTCACGCGGAGCACGTTCTTCGCGAGGTGTGCGCTCTTCACGTGGGGCACGTTCTTCGCGAGGTGCGCGCTCTTCACGTGGAGCACGTTCTTCGCGGGCTACGCGCTCTTCGCGTGGCTGACGCTCTTCGCGTTCGGCTGGCGGGGTGGCATCCAGCGGCTCGCGCAGCTCACGCACGCGCTCTTCGCCGCGGTTGCTGCGGCGGTCTTCGCGAGGCTGGCGTGGGGCGCGTTCTTCACGTGGTGCACGCTCCTCGCGCGGGGCGCGTTCTTCACGTGGTGCACGCTCTTCGCGAGGGGCGCGTTCTTCACGTGGCGCACGCTCCTCGCGCGGCTGGCGTTCTTCGCGCGGGGCACGTTCTTCACGCGGCTTGCGCTCTTCGTCACGGCGGCCGTTACGGTTGCGGGTCTGCTGACGGCCGTTGCGGCGCTCTTCGTTGCGCGGGCTGCGCTCGGCAGCTGGCTTTTCGGCGACGACCGGCGCAGCAGCAGGTTCGTCCTTGCCGGCGAACAGGCTCACCAGCGACTTCACCAGGCCTTTGAACAGGCTTGGCTCCGGGGCGCTCGGGGCAGGGGCGGCCGGGGCGACAGGCTGTGGCTCTTCAGCAACCGGTACTGGCGCGTTGGTACGGGGCGGTGCGGTCTTGACCGCCGCTTCCTGGCGAACCAGGGTGCGGGTGGCGGCCTGCTGTGGTGCCTCTTCGGTCTCGGTGGCGGCGATCTCGTAGCTGGACTGGTTGTTCAGCACTTCCGGGTTGTCGTCGCGCAGGCGCTGGACTTCGAAGTGCGGGGTTTCCAGGTGATCGTTCGGCAGGATGATGATGCGTGCACGGGTGCGCAGTTCGATCTTGGTAATCGAGTTGCGTTTCTCGTTGAGCAGGAACGCGGCCACCGGGATTGGCACTTGTGCACGGACTTCGGCGGTGCGGTCCTTCAGGGCTTCTTCTTCGATCAGGCGCAAAATGGCCAGCGACAGCGACTCGACGTCACGGATGATGCCGGTGCCGGAGCAGCGTGGGCAGACGATGCCGCTGCTTTCGCCCAGCGACGGGCGCAGGCGCTGACGGGACATTTCCAGCAGGCCGAAGCGCGAAATGCGGCCAACCTGAACGCGGGCGCGGTCAGCTTCCAGGCACTCGCGTACGCGTTCTTCCACGGCACGCTGGTTTTTCGCCGGGGTCATGTCGATGAAGTCGATGACGATCAGGCCGCCGATGTCACGCAGGCGCAGCTGGCGGGCGATTTCCTCGGCCGCTTCCAGGTTGGTCTGCAGGGCGGTTTCTTCGATGTCGCTGCCTTTGGTGGCGCGCGCCGAGTTGATGTCGATGGACACCAGGGCTTCGGTCGGGTCGATCACGATCGAACCACCGGACGGCAGGTCGACCACGCGCTGGAAGGCGGTTTCGATCTGGCTTTCGATCTGGAAACGGTTGAACAGCGGTACGCTGTCTTCGTACAGCTTTACCTTGCTGGCGTACTGCGGCATTACCTGGCGGATGAAGGTCAGGGCTTCTTCCTGGGCATCGATGCTGTCGATCAGCACTTCGCCGATGTCCTGGCGCAGGTAGTCACGGATAGCGCGGATGATGACGTTGCTTTCCTGGTAGATCAGGAAGGGCGCAGCGCGGTCCAGGGACGCTTCCTTGATGGCGGTCCACAGCTGCAGCAGGTAGTCGAGGTCCCACTGCATTTCTTCGCTGCTGCGGCCAAGGCCGGCAGTGCGCACGATCAAACCCATGTCGCCCGGCACGGTCAGGCCGTTCAGGGCTTCGCGCAGTTCGTTGCGCTCTTCGCCTTCGATGCGGCGGGAGATGCCGCCAGCACGCGGGTTGTTAGGCATCAGCACCAGGTAGCGGCCGGCCAGGCTGATGAAGGTGGTGAGGGCGGCGCCTTTGTTGCCGCGCTCTTCCTTCTCGACCTGGACAATGACTTCCTGGCCTTCGCTGAGCACTTCCTTGATGTTCACCCGGCCTTCGGGGGCTTTCTTGAAGTATTCGCGGGAGATTTCTTTCAGCGGCAGGAAGCCGTGACGTTCGGAACCGAAGTCGACGAAGGCGGCTTCGAGGCTAGGTTCGATGCGGGTGATCTTGCCTTTGTAGATGTTGGCCTTTTTCTGCTCTCGCGCACCAGACTCGATGTCCAGGTCGTAGAGACGTTGGCCGTCCACCAGGGCTACACGCAACTCTTCGGGTTGAGTTGCGTTAATCAGCATTCTTTTCATGTTGTACCGTCGGTTTCCGGGCTGCCGGAAACGGCGTTCGGCACACACGACGTCTCATGGTCGGTGCCAAGGTGCGCAAAGGGTGGCCGGGCCACCCCCGTGTCGAGCGACGTTCGGCACCAGCCGGTTGCCCAGCCTGCCGTTGTCGCGACGACGCGTCCTGTTTGCTGCGGTGCCAACAAGGCCCCGGTGGCTTCGAATGGAGATCGAATCAACCAAGCGGGCCTTGTGCACTCAGTCAGGAGGAGGAATCAACCTTCAGCCGTGGACGCCCGGGGGCATCTGTTCAGGACCTTATCCGCTCGCCAGCCGTCAGTGGGCTGGTGGCCGGACGCGGTGCTACACGGTCCGAGGGCTGTGCATCTCCACCCTGCACGTATCCCTGATAATTCGGGTGCTGCCGCGCGCTGAATCCGCAACGGGTTGCATTTTTCGCCACTGCAGGTACTGCACTGGCGCCATTCATGTCCAAGGCAGGTATTTCCGAAGCATTCGCCGTGCGTTGCGTGGAAGCGACTGGCGGGCAGAGGTGCTGCGAAAAGAATCGGGTAAGCAGGTGAAACACCGCGCTTGTCGTTTTTTTTCGGTCTTCTCTACACGGCGCTGGTGGCGATTCCAGGCAATTCGGTAAACTGGCGAAAACCCCGTAGGACGGCCTCGCGTCCTGGAGAATTGCGTTGGTCAGGGCCGGCTCAAAGCCTGGTGCCGCTGGCCTGCCGCTTTTGGCGGCGTTCGCGACTATAGCAGCAATGATTAAGTGCTTCAATTCCATAAAAAATTGTTATGATCCCGCAATGACGACCAATACCCCTCCGACTTCCGGCGTTCAGCTGATCGAAGTCGCGCCGGAGCTTGCCGGCCAACGCATTGATAATTTCCTCATCACGGCCCTCAAGGGCGTGCCCAAGACTTTGGTCTACCGCATCCTGCGCAAGGGTGAAGTGCGGGTGAACAAAGGGCGGGTAAAGCCTGAGTACAAGATCCAGGCCGGCGACATCGTGCGGGTACCGCCCGTCCGCCTGCCGGAGCGTGACGAGCCGGCACCGGTAGCCCAGGGCCTGCTGCAGCGCCTTGAGGCGGCCATTGTCTACGAAGACAAGGCGCTGATCGTGATGAACAAGCCGTCCGGCATTGCCGTGCATGGCGGTAGCGGCCTGAGCTTTGGTGTGATCGAGGCGCTGCGCCAGCTGCGCCCGGACGCCAAGGAGCTGGAGCTGGTGCACCGCCTGGACCGCGACACCTCCGGCCTGCTGATGATCGCCAAGAAGCGCAGCATGCTGCGCCACTTGCACGCTGCCCTGCGCGGCGATGGTGTCGACAAGCGCTACATGGCGCTGGTGCGCGGCCATTGGCCGACCTCGAAGAAGCAGGTGAACGCCCCGTTGCTCAAAAGCAACCTGCGCTCTGGCGAGCGCATGGTCGAAGTGAACGAGGAGGGCAAGGAAGCGTTGACCCTGTTCCGCGTGCTGCGCCGCTTTGGCGAGTTCGCCACCATTGTCGAGGCCCGCCCCATCACTGGGCGTACCCACCAGATCCGCGTGCACACCCTGCATGCCGGGCACATGATTGCCGGTGACAGCAAGTACGGTGACGAAGACTTCACGCGTGAAATTCGTGAGCTGGGGGGCAAGCGGCTGTTCCTGCATGCCTACGCCCTGACCGTGCCGCTGCCGGATGGTGGTGAGCTCAAGCTTGAAGCGCCTGTGGATGAAGTCTGGGCGAAAACCATTGAACGTTTGAGTGCGTCCTGATCCATGAATAAAGGCTATGAGCTACTGATCTTCGACTGGGACGGTACCCTGGCCGATTCCATCGGGCGTATTGTCGAGGCCATGAATGCTGCCGCCGAGCGCGCCGGCGAGGCGCCCAGCCACGACGACGCGGTCAAGGGCATCATCGGTTTGGCCCTGGGTGAGGCGATCCATACCCTGTACCCGCACCTGGCGCCTGCGCAGGTCGAAACCTTCCGTCAGCACTATGCCGATATCTACATGGCGCTGGACCAGCAGCCTTCGCCGCTGTTCGAGGGCGTGGTTGAGTCGCTGGATGCCTTCCGTGCCAAGGGTTACCGCCTGGCGGTGGCCACGGGCAAGGCGCGTCGGGGGCTGGATCGGGTGCTCAAGGCCAATGGTTGGGAGCAGTTCTTCGACATCACCCGCGCAGCCGACGAAACCCGTGGCAAGCCTCACCCGCTTATGCTCGAAGAAATCCTCGGCCATTGCGGCGTCGAACCAGGGCGTGCGCTGATGGTCGGAGATTCGGCATTCGACCTGCAGATGGCCAGCAATGCCGGCATGCATTCGGTGGCAGTGGGCTATGGTGCCATGCCGCTGCAGGCGCTGGCCGAATTTGGTCCGCAGGTGTGCATCGATCATTTTTCCCAGTTGCGCGAGTGGCTGGATGGTTCCGCAATTCCATTTCCAAGGTAGGTAAGCATGGCAGACGAATGGAAAGCCCCCGAGGCCGAGCCCGATGAGCGCGAAGAGCGCAAGAGCTGGCAGCTGCTTGAAAAGACCTTGCTGGCCAGTGTGCAGGAACAGCGCCGGGCGCGGCGCTGGGGGATCTTCTTCAAGCTGCTGACGTTCGCCTACCTGTTCGGCTTGCTGGTGTTGTTCACGCCGCTGATGGACATGGACAAGGCAGCTTCACGCAGCGCCAGCCATACCGCGCTGGTCGAGGTGCGCGGGGTGATTGCCGACCAGGAGGCCGCCAGCGCGGACAATATCGTCAAGAGCCTGCGCGAGGCCTTCAAGGACAGCAAGACCAAGGCTGTGGTAATGCGCATCAACAGCCCGGGTGGCAGCCCGGTGCAGGCGGGTTACGTGTACGACGAAATTCGCCGCCTGCGGGCTGAGTACCCGGCGATCAAGTTGTATGCGGTCATCGCCGATCTCGGTGCTTCTGGTGCCTATTACATTGCCAGTGCGGCGGACGAGATCTATGCCGACAAAGCCAGCCTGGTGGGTTCCATTGGCGTGACGGCAGCCGGTTATGGCTTTGTCGGCACCATGGAGAAGCTGGGTGTGGAGCGGCGTGCCTACACCTCGGGTGAGCACAAGGCCTTCCTTGATCCGTTCTCGCCTGAAAAGCCCGAAGAAACCCGGTTCTGGCAGGGTGTGCTGGATACCACGCACCAGCAGTTCATCGCCATGGTCAAGCAGGGGCGGGGTGACCGCCTGAAGGACAAGGAGCACCCGGAGTTGTTCAGCGGCCTGGTCTGGTCAGGCGAGCAGGCCAAGGCGTTGGGGTTGGTAGATGGGCTGGGCAGTGCCAGCTATGTGGCGCGTGAGATTGTTGGCGAGAAGGAGTTGGTGGACTTCACCGTTCAGGAATCGCCATTTGACCGCTTCTCCAAGCGCGTGGGTGCCAGCGTGGCTGAGCACCTGGCGATGTGGATGGGGTTCCAGGGGCCTCAATTACGCTGAAACTGCTCGGGGGCGCTTTGCGCCCCAGTCGCGGCACAAGGCCGCTCCTACGGGGGCGTGTGTGGCTTGGCGCGGCGCGATCCCTGTAGGAGCGGCCTTGTGTCGCGATGGGCCGCAACGCGGCCCCCAAATATCAAGGGATGACAACCCCTTCCTTGGTCAGCATATCCACCAACCGAATCAGCGGCAGGCCGATCAGGCTGGTCGCATCGCACCCGTGGGTGCTCTGAAACAAACTCACCCCCAGCCCCTCCGCCTTGAAGCTCCCTGCGCAATCCAGCGGCTGTTCCGCCGTCACGTAACGCTCTACCCGCTCCCTGCTCAACTCACGCAGCGTCACCGTAAACGGCACGCAGTCCACCTGGCAGTGCCCGGTCGTGCTGTTGAGCAGTGCCAGCCCGGTCAGAAAACTCACCTGCTGCCCGCTGCACTCCAGCAGTTGCTCGCAGGCCCGCTCGAAGGTGTGCGGCTTGCCCAGCACTTGTTCGCCCAGCACCGCAACCTGGTCCGAGCCGATGATCAGATGCCCGGGGTGGCTGCCCGCCAATGCCTCGGCCTTTTGCCTGGCCAGTCGGCGCACCAGGTCCACGGCGGGCTCGTCATCCCGTCGCTGTTCGTCTATATCGGGGCTCGCCCAGGTAAAGGGCAGCCGCAGGCGTGTCAGCAGTTCGCGGCGATAGGCAGAGCTGGAAGCCAGTAACAAAGGAAGCATGGTAGACTCCGTGTTCGGTTGAACCAATCCTATCATGCACGATGCCGCCGAATTTCCTTTGACAGGGACGGGGGGCATCCCTAGAATGCTGCGCCTATGTTGAATGACCCGATTCCACCTCACGTTGACCCGCGCAAATTAGCCGATCGTGGCGTAACCCTTAACGGTTCGCTGCAACTCGCTGATTTGGAAAGACTCTGCGACCCGCTTTCCGACAATGTCGGTACGGTGCAGGCGAAGTTCGATTTTGAACGAGATGAACAGCACGTGGTGGTTATCCACACCGAGCTGAACGTCGAGGTCAAGATGGTTTGCCAGCGTTGTCTTGAGCTGGTCACCCTGCCGATCTACAGCGAATGTACATACGCTGTGGTGAAGGAGGGTGCGAATACCCAGTCGTTGCCGAAAGGCTATGACGTGCTGGAACTGGGCGAAGATCCTTTGGATCTGCAGGCATTGGTCGAGGAGGAGCTTCTGCTCGCCTTGCCAATCGTGCCTGCTCACCATCCGGAAGAATGCCAGCAGCCGGCGGGCGCAGACGAGCCCGAATCGAGCAAGGACGAGGTATCGCGGTCCAACCCGTTCAGTGTTTTGGCGCAGTTAAAGCGTGACCCAAACGTTTAGGAGTTAATCAATTATGGCTGTTCAGCAGAACAAAAAATCCCGCTCTGCCCGTGACATGCGCCGTTCGCACGACGCCCTGTCGGAAAACGCGCTGTCGGTAGAAAAGACCACCGGTGAAATTCACCTGCGTCACCACGTATCGCCAGAAGGCGTATACCGTGGTCGTAAAGTGATCGATAAGGGCGCTGACGAGTAATCCTTGTCCGCTCAGATCATCGCAATCGACGCAATGGGCGGGGACTTCGGTCCCCGCAGCATTGTCCAGGCTAGCATTGCCTGCCTTTCGGCTACCCCCTCGCTGCACCTGACCCTCGTCGGTCAACCCTCCCTCCTAGAAGATCTTGTCAGCGGCCTTGCAGCTGCGGATCGCGCGCGCCTGCAAATTGTCGCCGCCAGTGAGGTGATCGGTATGGACGAGCGGCCCTCCCAGGCGCTACGCGGCAAGCCGGACTCGTCGATGCGCATCGCCCTCGAACTGGTGCGCGACGGCAAGGCCCAGGCCTGCGTCAGTGCTGGCAACACCGGGGCGCTGATGGCGCTGTCACGCTTCGTGCTCAAAACCTTGCCGGGTATTGATCGGCCAGCCATGGTGGCGGCGATCCCGACTCAGGCGGGTTATTGCCAGCTGCTCGACCTGGGGGCCAATGTCGATTGCAGCGCAGAAAACCTCTACCAGTTCGCGGTAATGGGCTCGGTGGCCGCCCAGGCCCTGGGTGTGCATCGGCCGCGTGTGGCGTTGCTTAACATCGGCACCGAGGACATCAAGGGCAACCAGCAGGTCAAGCTGGCGGCCACGCTGTTGCAGAACGCTCGCGGCCTTAACTATGTGGGGTTTGTCGAAGGGGATGGCCTGTACAGGGGGGAGGCGGACGTGGTGGTGTGCGACGGTTTCGTCGGCAACATCCTGCTCAAATCCAGCGAGGGTTTGGCAACGATGATCGGTGCGCGCATCGAAAAGCTGTTCACGGGCGGTGCTTTTGCCCGCGTTGCCGGGGCCGTGGCCATGCCGCTGCTCAAGCGCCTGCAGGCCGACCTGGCGCCGGCGCGGCACAACGGGGCGAGCTTTCTGGGGTTGCAGGGTATCGTCATCAAGAGCCATGGCTCGGCGGGCGTGCAGGGCTTCCAGAGTGCTATCCAGCGGGCGTTGATCGAGATTCAGGAAAACCTGCCGCAGCGCCTGCATGGCCGCCTTGAAGACCTGTTGCCTTAGGCATTTCGGCGATGAAGTGCTTAAATGTGACCGCTTGGTCTGCGTTTCCATCCAAGTTTTCAGATTCCGCGCCTGGCCCAGGGCCTGGCGCACCCTATCCGACGACAAGATCATAAGGGCTTGTTCAATGTCTGCATCCCTCGCATTCGTCTTTCCCGGTCAAGGTTCCCAGTCGCTGGGCATGCTCGCCGAGCTCGGCGCCGAGAAGCCAGTGATCATCGAAACTTTCAAGGAAGCTTCCGAAGCGCTCGGTTACGACCTGTGGAAGCTGATCCAGGAAGGCCCGGAAGAGCAACTCAACCAGACCGACAAGACCCAGCCGGCCATCCTCACCGCGTCCATCGCGCTATGGCGCCTGTGGCTGGAGGAGGGTGGCGCCAAGCCGGCCTTCGTTTCCGGTCACAGCCTGGGTGAATACAGCGCCTTGGTTGCCGCTGGCAGTATCAGCCTGAAAGACGCCGTTCGCCTGGTCGAGCGCCGTGGTCAGTTGATGCAGGAGGCCGTGCCGGCAGGTCACGGTGCCATGGCTGCAATCCTTGGCCTGGACGACGCCGTGGTCGTAGAAATCTGCGCCCAAGCGGCAGAAGACCAGGTGGTCAGCGCCGTCAACTTCAACTCGCCAGGCCAGGTGGTCATCGCCGGTAACAAGGCTGCGGTAGATCGCGCCATGGAGCTGTGCAAGGCCAAAGGTGCCAAGCGCGCCCTGCCGCTGGCGGTCAGCGTGCCGTCGCACTGTGCCCTGATGAAGCCGGCCGCCGAGCGCTTTGCCGAATCGGTCAATGCCATCGAATGGAAGGCGCCGCAAATTCCGGTGGTGCAGAACGTCACCGCTGCCATTGCCGCCGACCTCGATGCCCTCAAGCATGACCTGCTGGCACAGCTGTACCAGCCTGTGCGCTGGGTCGAGTGCGTGCAGACCCTGGCTGCCAACGGTGCAGTCAACCTGGTCGAGTGCGGCCCGGGCAAGGTCCTGGCTGGCCTGAACAAGCGTTGCGCCGACGGCGTGACCACCTATAACCTCAATACCCCTGACGCCGTTGCCGCCACCCGCGCGGCACTGGCCTGATTTGGAGAAGCTTGCATGAGCCTGCAAGGTAAAGTTGCACTGGTCACCGGCGCCAGCCGTGGCATTGGCCAGGCCATCGCCCTCGAACTGGGCCGCCAGGGCGCGACCGTGATCGGCACCGCCACTTCCGCCTCCGGCGCCGAGCGCATTGCTGCCACCCTGAAAGAGCACGGTATCACCGGCACCGGCATGGAGCTGAACGTGACCAGCGCCGAATCCGTTGAAGCTGTTCTGGGTGCCATCGCCGAACAGTTTGGCGCGCCGGCCATCCTGGTCAACAACGCCGGTATCACCCGCGACAACCTCATGCTGCGCATGAAGGATGACGAGTGGTTCGACGTGATCGACACCAACCTGAACAGCCTCTACCGTCTGTCCAAGGGCGTGCTGCGTGGCATGACCAAGGCACGTTGGGGTCGTATCATCAGCATCGGCTCGGTTGTCGGTGCCATGGGTAACGCTGGCCAGGCCAACTACGCCGCCGCCAAGGCTGGCCTTGAAGGCTTCAGCCGCGCCCTGGCGCGTGAAGTGGGCTCGCGTGGTATCACCGTCAACTCGGTGACCCCGGGCTTTATCGACACCGACATGACCCGCGAGCTCCCAGAAGCGCAGCGTGAAGCCCTGCAAACCCAGATTCCGCTGGGCCGCCTGGGCCAGGCCGACGAAATTGCCAAGGTGGTTTCGTTCCTGGCATCCGACGGTGCAGCCTACGTGACCGGCGCTACCGTGCCGGTCAACGGCGGGATGTACATGTAACACTGCAACTCAATGTGACGGATTTCGTAAAAAAAGAGTCATACTGCGAGCCTAAAATCCGTTATAAAGCTGCAATCAGATTCCAGGCAGCGGGTGCGGTGACTGCCTGAAGGTGTGTTTCGCTTGAAAAGCGAACGTCTTTCTATAAAATTAGCCACCGGCCAGCTGCCTGACATATATCCATTAGGAGTGAAAACTAGGTATGAGCACCATCGAAGAACGCGTCAAGAAAATCGTCGCCGAGCAACTGGGCGTGAAGGAAGATGAAGTGACCAACGAGAAGTCCTTCGTCGATGACCTGGGTGCCGATTCGCTTGACACCGTTGAGCTGGTGATGGCTCTGGAAGAGGAATTCGAGACCGAAATCCCTGACGAAGAAGCCGAGAAAATCACTACCGTTCAAGCCGCTATCGACTACGTCAACAGCCACAAGGCCTAAGACGCTGTAGTCGTCGCTTCTTGACGAGAAAAACCGCACTGCCTTTGCCGGCGTGCGGTTTTTTCTTTGCGAACGTGCTGCTTTTTGGCGAGCCGGCTTCGCTCACCGCGCACCAAGAGCCTGTTGCCATTCCATTCCAGCGCTTGAATGTAATCGCAAGAGACTCTGTTATTAGAAAAGGAGAGTACTGTGTCGCGTAGACGCGTCGTGGTCACCGGTATGGGTATGCTGTCGCCACTGGGTACCGATGTACCGAGCACCTGGCAGGGCATTCTGGCTGGCCGCAGTGGCATTGGTCCGATCGAACACACGGACCTGTCTGCTTACTCCACCCGTTTTGGCGGCTCGGTGAAAGGCTTTGAGGTCGAGCAATACCTGTCGGCCAAAGAGGCTCGCAAGCTTGACCTGTTCATCCAGTACGGCCTGGCGGCCGGTTTCCAGGCGGTGCGTAATGCCGGCCTGGAGGTCACCGACGCCAACCGTGAGCGCATTGGCGTGGCCATGGGCTCGGGAATCGGCGGCCTGACCAATATCGAGGAAACCAGCCGTACGCTGCACGATTCGGGGCCGCGTCGCATTTCGCCGTTCTTCGTGCCGGGCTCGATCATCAACATGATCTCCGGGTTCCTGTCGATCCATCTGGGCCTGCAGGGGCCTAACTACGCCATTGCCACCGCCTGCACCACTGGCACTCATTGCATCGGCATGGCCGCGCGCAATATCGCCTACGGTGAAGCTGACGTGATGATCGCGGGTGGCGCCGAGATGGCAGCCTGCGGCCTGGGCATGGGCGGTTTCGGTGCCTCGCGTGCGCTGTCCACCCGCAACGACGAGCCAAGCCGGGCCAGCCGCCCGTGGGACAAGGGCCGTGACGGCTTTGTATTGTCCGACGGTGCCGGTGCCCTGGTACTCGAAGAGCTGGAACACGCCAAGGCCCGTGGTGCGACCATCTATGCCGAGCTGGTTGGCTTTGGCATGAGCGGCGACGCCTATCACATGACTTCGCCACCTGACACCGGCGAAGGCGCCGCCCGCTGCATGGCCAACGCCTTGCGCGATGCCGGCATACAGCCAGAAGAGGTCAGCTACATCAACGCCCACGGTACCTCGACCCCTGCGGGTGACGTGGCCGAGGTGGCCGCGATCAAGCGCGTGTTCGGTGAGCATGCCTACAAGCTGGCTGTCAGTTCGACCAAGTCGATGACCGGCCACCTGCTGGGCGCTGCGGGTGCGGTGGAAGCGATCTTCAGCGTGCTGGCGATCAACAGCCAGATGGCTCCGCCTACCATCAACCTGGACGAACCGGACGAAGGTTGCGACCTCGACTTCGTACCGCACCAGGCGCGCAGCATGCCGATCGACGTGGTGCTGTCCAACTCGTTCGGCTTTGGCGGCACCAACGGCTCGCTGGTGTTCCGCCGGTTCGCCGGTTGATGCACTGCTGGGTTGATGGCCAGCCCGCGGTTGCAGTCAACCTGCAAAACCGCGGCTTGGCCTACGGCGATGGCCTGTTCGAAACCATCGCTGTGCGTGGCGGCCGGCCCAGCTTGCTGGACGGTCACCTGGCACGCCTGGCGCTGGGTTGTCAGCGCCTGGCGATCAGCGCCGACCTGGCGCTGGTGCGCGACGAGCTTCTGCGCTATGCCAGCCTGCTCGGTGAAGGTGTATCCAAACTTATTCTTACCCGTGGTGACAGCCAGCGTGGCTATGCGCCGCTTGCCGGTGCTGCGCCACGGCGAATCCTGCAGGGTAGCCCGTTACCCAGCTATCCTGTCGAGCATGCCGAGCAAGGTGTGCGCTTGTTCCTGTGCCAGACCCGGCTTGGGGAACAACCGCTGCTGGCTGGCCTCAAACACCTCAACCGCCTGGAGCAGGTGCTGGCCCGTGCCGAATGGCAGGACAGCGACCATGCCGAAGGCCTGATGCGTGACGGGCAGGGCAGGGTGATCGAAGGGGTGTACAGCAATCTGTTCCTGGTGCGCGATGGCGTGTTGTTCACTGCCGACCTCAGCCGTTGTGGGGTGGCCGGGGTGATGCGTGCTGCATTGCTGGAACAGGCCGCGCTGCTGGGCATCCCGGCGCAGGTCGGTGACCTGCCGTTCGACGCGCTGGAGCAGGCAGATGAAGTATTTGTTTGCAATAGCGTTTACGGCATCTGGCCCGTGCGGGGCGTAGCCGCGCTAAACTGGTCGCCTGGCCCGCTCACCCGTAAACTGCAGGCCGTTGCCCGTACGTTACTGGAAACCTGAATTCGTGAGACGTAAATTCCTGCTACTGCTGGAACTGGGCTTGATCCTTGCCGGGTTGGCGCTTGGCTGGTCGGCCTGGAAGGTCAACTCGGTCCTGGAGCAGCCCTTGCACGTGACGCAGGAGCGCCTGCTCGACGTGCCCAATGGCACCAACCCGAACCGCATGTTCTATCGCATGGAACAAGAAGGGTTGCTCGACGACGCCGTCTGGTTGCGCTTGTACTGGCGCTTCAACATGGCTGGCACTGCCCTGCATACCGGTGAGTACCGCCTTACCCCAGGCATGACGGTCGAGCAGTTGTTCGACGCCTGGCGCCGGGCCGACGTGGTGCAGTACAACCTCACCCTGGTCGAAGGCTGGACCTTCCGTCAGGTGCGCTCGGCTGTGGCCAAGCATGAAAAGATCAAGCACACCCTGGACGGCCTGTCGGATTCCGAAGTGATGGACAAGCTCGGCCATACTGGCGTATTCCCCGAAGGGCGGTTTTTCCCGGACACCTACCGCTTTGTGCGCGGCATGAGCGATGTCGAGTTGCTGCAGCAAGCCTACATGCGTCTGGACGAAGTGCTGGCAAAGGAATGGGCCGTGCGCACCACCGACCTGCCATATCGCGACCCGTACCAGGCGTTGATCATGGCGTCGCTGGTGGAAAAGGAAACCGGTATCCCCCAGGAGCGTGGGCAGATTGCCGGCGTATTTGTACGGCGCCTGCGCCTGGGCATGATGCTGCAGACCGACCCGACGGTGATCTACGGCATGGGTGAGCGCTACAACGGCAAGATCACCCGCGCCGACTTGCGCGAACCGACGCCCTACAACACCTATACCATGACGGGGCTGCCGCCCACGCCGATTGCCATGGTCGGGCGCGAAGCGATTCACGCGGCGCTCAACCCGTCCAATGGCACCAGCCTGTACTTCGTCGCCCGCGGCGATGGCAGCCATGTGTTCTCCGACGACCTCGACGACCATAACTCGGCGGTGCGCGAGTTCCAGCTCAAGCGGCGTGCAGGCTACCGCTCCAGCCCCGCGCCGCAGCAAGAGGTAGAGCCGGGTGCTGACGACGCCCAGCCCCAGGTGCCTGCAGCGGACGAGCCGGCTGCAGAGCCCTTGCCCGAAGCGCCGGCTGCACAGCCCTTACCCGAAGAGCCGCCTGTGCAGGACGCCCCTGCTGGCGGCGCGCAAGCGGCCGAACGGCCGAAGCCTGACGAACAACATTAAGGACTGCCTGTGAGCGGCTTGTTTATTACGCTGGAAGGCCCCGAAGGCGCGGGCAAGAGCACCAACCGCGACTACCTGGCTGCGCGCTTGCGCGAGCAGGGCCTGGATGTAGTGCTGACCCGTGAACCTGGCGGTACGCCGCTGGCCGAAAAGGTCCGCGAGCTGCTGCTGGCACCCAGCGATGAAAGCATGGCGGCCGACACCGAGCTGTTGCTGGTGTTCGCTGCGCGCGCCCAGCACCTGGCGCAGGTGATCCGCCCGGCGCTGGCCCGCGGGGCCGTGGTGCTGTGTGACCGTTTTACCGACGCCACCTATGCCTATCAGGGGGGGGGGCGCGGTTTGTCGGTCGAGCGTATCGCCACCCTGGAGCAATTTGTCCAGGGTGACCTGCGCCCGGACCTGACCTTGGTCTTCGACCTGCCGGTGGAAGTGGGCCTGGCCCGTGCTGCCGCCCGCGGTCGTCTGGACCGTTTCGAGCAGGAGGGCCAGGCGTTCTTTGAAGCGGTGCGCCAGGCATACCTGCAGCGCGCCCAGCGCGAGCCTCAGCGCTACAGCTTGCTCGATGCCGCACAATCGCTGGAGGCTGTGCAGTGCGCCATCGATGTGCTGGTACCGGCGATTGTGGAGCGTTGCCGTGGCTGACGCCTACCCCTGGCAGCAGGCCCTTTGGCAGCAACTGGCCGGCCGCAGCCAGCACGCGCACGCCTACCTGCTGCACGGGCCGCAGGGTATCGGCAAGCGGGCCATGGCCGAGCGGCTGATGGCCCGCCTGCTGTGCCAGCAGCCCCAAGGGCTGGATGCCTGCGGCGGGTGCAAGTCCTGCCTGTTGCTCAAGGCCGGCAGCCACCCGGACAACTTCGTGCTTGAGCCTGAAGAGGCCGACAAGCCGATCAAGGTCGACCAGGTGCGCGAGCTGGTGGCGTTCGTGGTGCAAACCGCGCAATTGGGTGGGCGCAAGGTGGTGTTGATCGAGCCTGTCGAGGCGATGAACGTCAACGCCTCCAACGCGCTGCTCAAAAGCCTCGAGGAGCCTTCTGGCAATACGGTGCTGCTGCTGGTCACGCACCAGCCCAGCCGCTTGTTGCCGACCATCAAGAGCCGCTGCCAGCAGGTCGCTTGCCCGCAGCCAAGCCTGGCCCAGAGCCAGGCTTGGCTGGCCGGCGCGTTGCCCGACAGTGACGAGGCCGAGCGTGACGAACTGCTGACGCTGGCCGCCGGCTCGCCTTTGATGGCGGTCAGTTTGCAGGCGCAAGGTGTGCGCGAGCAGCGCGCGCTGGTCACAGATGGGGTGAAGAAGCTGATCAAGCAGCAGCAATCCCCCAGCCAGTTGGCCGATGCCTGGAACGGCGTGCCACTGCTGCTGCTGTTCGACTGGTTCTGCGATTGGGCGCACCTGATCCTGCGCTACCAGTTGACCCAGGACGAGGAGGGGTTAGGCTTGGCCGATATGCGCAAGGTTGTGCAGTACCTGGCGCAGAAGAGCCGTCAGGGCAAAGTGCTGGAGGTGCAGGCCTGGACCCTGGAGCAGCGCCAGAAGGTGCTGGGCAAGGCCAACCTCAACCGTGCCCTGCTGCTCGAATCGCTGCTGGCTCACTGGCTGCAACTGCCGGGTACCCGCTGATTTTCATTTTTTCATGTGTGCCGTTATCCCATGCTCGTAGATTCCCATTGCCACCTCGACCGTCTTGACCTCAGCGCCCACCAGGGTTCCCTCGATGCTGCCTTGCAGGCGGCGCGTGAGCGCGGGGTTGGTCATTTTCTGTGTATTGGCGTCAGTGCCGAAAACGCCGGTGCAGTGAAGGCGTTGAGCGAGCAGTACGCCGATGTCGATTGCTCGGTGGGCATACACCCGCTTGACCTGGCGCCGGGAGAAACCCCTGCGCTGGAATGGTTGCTGCACGAGCTGGCCCACCCCCATGTGGTGGCGATAGGCGAAACCGGGCTGGATTACCACTATGAGCCGGAAGCTGCCGAGCTGCAGCAGGCTTCGTTCCGCCTGCACCTGGAGGCCTCGCGGCAGACCGGCAAACCGGTCATCGTGCACACCCGGGCGGCACGTGCCGATACCCTGGCACTGCTGCGTGAGGCCAACCTGCCGCAGGCTGGCGTGCTGCATTGCTTTACCGAAGACTGGGAGATGGCCAAGGCCGCGCTGGACCTGGGGTATTACATCTCGCTGTCTGGCATCGTTACCTTCCGCAATGCCGATGCCTTGCGCGAAGTGGCCCGGCAGGTGCCGGTCGATCGTTTGCTGGTCGAGACCGATTCGCCGTACCTGGCGCCCATTCCGCACCGTGGCAAGCCGAATTTGCCGCAGTATGTGCGGGAAGTGGCGGAGTATGTGGCTTCGTTGCGGGGCGCCAGTTATGAGCAACTGGCTGAGCAGACTACTGCCAACTTCAAGCGGTTGTTCCCGTTGGCGCGGGTGGCTTGATGGCGCATGAGCCTGAGTGCACTTGCACTTGCTTTGGCTTTGGCTTCTAAGCGCGCGGTAGCTCAGGCGACACAGATTGCGACTTCAGGAGGCCGAGCGCAGGGCTTGCGAAGGGAGGTGACGGGCATGGATGCCCGTCAAGCGCTGGGCCCCAGGATGGGGCCTGCAGCGCGGTCCTCCCGGGAGCAAGCCCGGAGCGAGGGGACCCCGGAGCGAAGCGCAGGGGCCGGATGATGGGAGCGGACGGCTTTGGTTACTTTGGCCAAGACCAAAGTAACCCGCCGGAAGGGCGGAAAGGTGACTCAGCGCCACCTGCGCGAACGAATGTCTACACTGTGTTAAGGCCCACCTCGCAAGAAGCTAAAAAGCGGATATGGCTGTTTTGGTGCAGCGAACAGTCCGTTTGCGATGGCGACGCTGACTCACCTTTTCGCCCTTACGGCGAGTCACTTTTTGTCAAACGCGACAAAAAGTAACCAAAAAACGCTGCGCTCCGATCATCCGGCCCCTGCGCTGCGCTCCGGGGTTCCCTCACTCCGGCCTCGCTCCCGGGAGGACCGCGCTGCAGGCCCCATCCTGGGGCCCAGCGCTTGACGGGCATCCATGCCCGTCACCTCCCTCCGCAAGGCCTGCGTTCGGCCTCCTGAAGTCGCGAAGATCAAAAGCAAGATCAAGATCAAGATCAAGATCAAGATCAAGATCAAGATCACAGGCACGGTACAGCACATACTCCGAGCGGGGAGTGCGGGTCGCTGTGCGACCCGTCGCGCAAGCAAAAAAAACCCGGGTTCTGGGGGGGGAATCCGGGTTAAGACCATTAGGAGTAAAACAAAGGTACGCGGTCCCTGAGCACCTTTATCGGCGCGCCACTTGGGGGGGATGCGCCGCGCCAACAATTCAAGTATTGGTCAGGTTTGGCGCAGTGCCAGCCTATATTGATCGTTTTTTAAACAAATTTGGAATACGGCGGCGCCTCGTTCATCCCGCTGCGTATGGCCGTAAGCATCATGAAACACAGACATGCGTGGATGATCCGTGCAATTTCTCGCAAGTTAGGCATAATAAACCGCTTCGATTGTCATCCAGTCCTTCCCATGCAGAAAGAACCTCGTAAGGTCCGTGAGTTTCGCCGTCGCGAACAGGAAATCCTCGACACCGCGCTCAAGCTGTTTCTCGAACAGGGTGAGGACAGCGTCACCGTCGAAATGATCGCCGACGCCGTGGGTATCGGCAAAGGCACGATCTACAAGCATTTCAAGTCCAAGGCAGAAATCTACCTGCGCCTGATGCTCGACTATGAGCGCGACCTGAACGAGCTGTTGCACTCGGCCGATGTCGACCGTGACAAGGAAGCCCTGTCGCGCGCCTACTTCGAGTTCCGCATGCGCGACCCGCAACGTTACCGGCTGTTTGACCGCCTGGAAGAGAAGGTGGTCAAAGGCAACCAGGTGCCGGAAATGGTCGAGCAACTGCACAGCATCCGTGCCTCCAACTTCGACCGCTTGACGCAGTTGATCAAAGGCCGCATCAGCGAAGGCAAGCTCGAAGACGTACCGCCGTATTTCCACTACTGCGCTGCCTGGGCGCTGGTGCACGGCGCCGTGGCGCTCTATCACTCGCCGTTCTGGAGCAATGTGCTGGAGGATCAGGAAGGCTTCTTCCAGTTCCTGATGGACATTGGTGTGCGCATGGGCAACAAGCGCAAGCGCGACCCGGAACCGGCCAACTGAAGCGGTCGTTTACCTCACGCTGAAGCCGACAGGGTGCGGGGGCTTGCAAAAACCTGATTTATGAGTCAGGTTTCGCCAGCCCCTTATCATCCATGCCGGAGTCATTCATGATCGTCGATCGTCAAGGCAGGCGCTTTCGCAACCTGCGTGTCAGCCTGACGGCTGCTTGCAATTACGCCTGTACCTACTGCGTGCCAGACGGCAAGCGCCTCGTGGCGGCGCAGGACGAACTGTCGGCGGATGCGCTGGCCCGCGGCGTGGCGTACCTGATCGAAGCGGCCGGTATCGAGCGCCTGCGCATCACCGGCGGTGAGCCACTGGTCAGTCCACGCCTGGAGGCCTTTCTGGCTGCCGTGGCCAAGCTCGACCTCGACGATATCTCGCTGACCACCAATGGTCAGCTGTTGGCGCGCAAGTTGCCCCAGCTGCAGGCAGCGGGTATCCGCCGCCTGAATGTTTCCCTCGACACGCTCGACCCCCAGGCCTTCCGCCGCATTGCCCGGGGCGGCGACCTGGCCAGTGTGCTGGCGGGGATGGAGCAGGCCAGTGCACTGGGCATGCGAATCAAGGTGAACATGGTGCCGATGCGCGGGCACAACCTTGACCAGGTGTTGCCGCTGCTGGATTACTGCCTGGAGCGGGGTTTCGAGTTGCGCTTCATCGAGCTCATGCGCATGGGCCACCTGGCCCGCGAGCACAATGCGTTTGTGCAGCAGTTTATCGGCCTCGACCAACTGCTCACGCTAATCGGCAGCAAGCATGCCTACGTTCAGGTAGATTCGCCGCTGGACGCCACGGCCTTGCGTTATCAGATCCCGGGTGTTGGCCACTTTGGCATCATCGCCAACGAGAGCGTACCGTTTTGCCGTACCTGCTCGCGCTTGCGCCTGTCCTCCACGGGCTGGTTGCATGGCTGCCTGTCTTCGGGCAATCGCCACTTCGTCGGTGACCTGCTGGAAAAGCCGCGTCATCAGGCCCTGCCGGCCCTGCAGCGCCTCCTGGTCAAGGCGCTGGCAGACAAGCAGGACCTGGCGTTTTCCGGGGATGTGATGGTGATGAAGGTGATTGGCGGCTGAAGCTGGCGCAAAAGCTGCATCCGCCGGCTATTCGCCGGTTTTTCGTCGCCGGCCACTGGAGGAAAGATGCGTAGCCTGGTCTTGCTGCTGGCGCTGATGGCGCTGGGCGGCTGCATGAATGTCAGCGATATGGGCGAAGGCGTCCGATACCACATGAGCGATGCCGGTCTGCTGGATCACAGCGATACCCGCCGCACCCTGTCGATCCGCCTGCAGCCCGACTCGTTCATCTTCATCGGCCAGGGTGCATTCGTGCCGCCGGGCAAGGGGCCGGTGCCACGGCAGAACGCGGTGGCTGACGAGGCATTCAAGAGCTTTGTCGAGTATTTCCCGATGGTGCGCCGCGCCCAAGGCCCGCTGGGCCTGGAAGACGCCATTGCCCAGGCGCGTTCGGTGGGTGCCGACTACGTCCTGTACACCCGCTTCGCCCGTACCGACGACCGCATCGGCAATGGCGATGAGTGGTATGACGAACAGGCCGTCGACCGGCTGGGCTGGGACACTGGCGTGGTGCAGATGATGTTGATCGAAACCAATACCCGTTACCTGATCGACACCGCACGCATCAAGAGCCGTGGCGGTTTGTTGACGTTCCACGACAACACCCCGGAGGATTTGCTTGGTGCGCCTATGCGCGAGTACGCTCGTAGCCTTCTGGGTATGAGCGAATGAGGCAGGCGTGATGAGTGATTCCGGCAAGGCCAATGATCTTCTGGCACAAATTCCCAAGGCCAAGGGCCTGCCGCCGGTGCACCTGTGGAACCCGGATTTCTGCGGTGACATTGACATGCGCATCGCCCGCGATGGCACCTGGTATTACCTGGGTACGCCGATCGGGCGCAAGCCGATGGTGCGGTTGTTTTCCACGATCATTCGCCGCGATGGCGATGACTACTTCCTGATTACCCCGGTAGAAAAGGTTGGCATCCGCGTCGACGATGCCCCATTCGTGGCTGTGGCGCTGGAGGTGCTGGGGGAGGGTGAACAGCAAGTGCTGCGCTTCACCAGCAATGTCGAGGACCAGGTTGACGCCGGGCCGGACAACCCACTGCGGGTGGTCATCGACCCGGTGACGCAAGAGCCATCGCCCTATGTGCTGGTGCGCAGCAACCTTGAGGCGCTGATTCACCGCAATGTGTTCTACCAGTTGGTCGAGCTGGCGGTGCCGCGTGAGATCGAGGGCGAGGAATGGCTGGTGGTGTGGAGCCAGGGCGTGTTCTACCCGATTGGGCGTAGCAGCTGAGCTCTTGGTTGCCTGTAACGGCCTCTTCGCGGGCATGCCCGCTCCCACAGGTACAGCGCAGTCCTTAAAACCTGTGGCGAACGAACTTGTGGGAGCGGGCGTGCCCGCGAAGAGGGCAGCACAGGTAAAATCGGCCCCCTGCTTTTACCTCGAATTGGCCATTTGTGTTCAGCCAACGAAGCCCTAACCTGCTGGCATTAGCCATCCAGGAGAAGCCCACCATGAAACCCTTGGCCATCGTCTTTTTTGCCCTGCTCGCCGCCCAAACCCCCGCCTGGGCCCACGGCGACGTTGCCGAACAGGTCAAAGTCCTGCAGCAACAACAACCTTCGAATGCCCCGGGCAAAACGGCTGTCATGCTTACCGTGAGCTACGCCCCTGGCGAGGCATCGCCCGCCCATCAGCATCCTGGTGCAGTGATGGCCTACGTTCTGCAGGGGGCGGTGGTGTCGAAGCTTAACAACGACCAGGAAAAGACTTACCAGGCCGGTGAGTATTGGTACGAAGCGCCAGGTACCGTGCACAGCGTGTCGCGCAACGCCAGCAAGACCCAGCCAGCCAAGCTGCTGGTCTGGAGCCTGGTGGACGAGGGCAAGCCTGTGACCGAGCCACTGGGTCGGTAAATTCGATGCAACGAAAAAGCCCCCGGTTGCTTGCGCAACTGGGGGCTTTTTCAGTGTTTGGCTCCGCGACCTGGACTCGAACCAGGGACCCAATGATTAACAGTCATTTGCTCTACCGACTGAGCTATCGCGGAATCTGCGCGTATCTTACTGACTGCCTGGAAGAAGTCAAGCCTCTCCCAGGCAAATCAACAGGTTACAGCACTTCGACGATGGCCTTGGTGACCACGTGGATGTTGCTCTGGTTCAGCGCGGCAACCGCAATACGGCCGGTGTCCAGCGCGTAGATGCCAAATTCGTTCTTCAGGCGTGCCACCTGTTCAACGGTCAGGCCGGAGTAGGAGAACATGCCCGCCTGGCGGCCAACGAAGCTGAAGTCGCGCTTCGCACCATATTCGGCCAGCAGGCTGACCATTTGCTGGCGCATGCCGTGGATGCGCTGGCGCATCTCGCCCAGCTCGGCTTCCCACATCTGGCGCAGTTCATCGCTGTTCAGCACGGTAGCGACGATGGTCGCGCCGTGGGTCGGCGGGTTGGAGTAGGTGGTGCGGATCACACGCTTGACCTGCGACAGCACGCGCGTGCTCTCGTCCTTCGAGGCGGTGACGATCGACAGTGCGCCAACGCGCTCGCCGTACAGCGAGAACGACTTGGAGAACGAGCTGGAAACGAAGAACTCCAGGCCCGACTCGGCGAACAGGCGCACGGCGAAGGCGTCTTCGGCGATACCGTCACCAAAGCCCTGGTAGGCCATGTCGAGGAACGGCACATGGCCCTTGGCCTTGACCACTTCCAGGACGTTTTTCCAGTCGTCCAGGCCCAGGTCGACGCCAGTCGGGTTGTGGCAGCAGGCATGCAGCACGACGATCGAGCCGGCCGGCAGGTTGTTCAGGTCTTCGAGCATGCCGGCACGGTTGACGTCGTTGCTCGGCGCGTCGTAGTAGCGGTAGTTCTGTACCGGGAAACCGGCGGTTTCGAACAGTGCGCGGTGGTTTTCCCAGCTCGGGTCGCTGATGGCAACCACGGCATTGGGCGACAGGCGCTTGAGGAAGTCGGCGCCGATCTTCAGCGCGCCGGTGCCGCCAACGGCCTGCACGGTGACCACGCGGCCAGCGGCCAGCAGTGGCGACTCAGCGCCGAAGATCAGTTTTTGCACGGCCTGGTCGTAAGTGGCGATGCCGTCGATCGGCAGATAGCCGCGCGAGGCGTGCTGGGCGGCACGCTGGGTTTCGGCTTCGATCACGGCGCGCAGCAGCGGAATGCGGCCTTCCTCATTGCAGTACACGCCAACGCCCAGGTTGACCTTGTCGGTACGTGGGTCGGCGTTGAATGCTTCGTTGAGGCCCAGAATAGGGTCGCGGGGTGCCAGCTCGACAGCGGAAAACAGGCTCATTGTTACCTTGGCTCTGATTGGAGAGTGATAGGGCGTACACGCTCCAGCCGAATGCACTGAAGCGGTGCACAAACGGGGAGTCAGTATAGTGATACCGCCCGGTCACTGCGACACTCTGGCACAGCTTTTCCGGCTATTTGCGCAAATATTTTTCGACCATTGGTCTAATTGCCGGGTCCACTGTAACAGGCGCTCACAGCCTGGCCTTGAAAGCGCCCCCGGATAGCCGCATTTGGGTATAGACTACTGGCTAAATTTACAGTTGCTGCAACACCGCGAGGTCAAACATGTCCGAGTTCCAGCTCGTCACCCGTTTTCAGCCGGCCGGCGACCAGCCCGAGGCCATCCGCCAGATGGTCGAAGGCATCGAGGCGGGGCTGTCGCACCAGACGCTGCTCGGCGTGACCGGTTCGGGCAAGACCTTCAGCATTGCCAACGTCATCGCCCAGGTGCAGCGCCCGACGCTGGTGCTGGCGCCGAACAAGACCCTGGCCGCGCAGTTGTACGGCGAGTTCAAGGCCTTCTTCCCCAACAACGCGGTGGAGTATTTCGTTTCCTACTACGACTACTACCAGCCCGAGGCCTACGTGCCGTCGTCGGACACCTTCATCGAGAAGGACGCCTCGATCAACGACCACATCGAGCAGATGCGCCTGTCGGCGACCAAGGCGCTGCTTGAGCGGCGCGATGCGATTATCGTCACTACCGTGTCGTGCATCTATGGCCTGGGTAGCCCGGAGTCTTACCTGAAAATGGTCCTGCATGTGGACCGCGGCGACAAGCTCGACCAGCGCGCACTGCTGCGCCGGCTGGCCGACCTGCAGTACACCCGCAACGAAATGGACTTTGCCCGTGCCACCTTCCGCGTGCGCGGTGATGTGATCGACATCTTCCCGGCCGAGTCGGACCTTGAAGCCATCCGCATCGAACTGTTCGATGACGAGGTGGAGAACATCGCCGCCTTCGACCCGCTCACCGGCGAAGTCTTTCGCAAGTTGCCGCGTTTCACCTTCTACCCCAAGAGCCACTACGTTACCCCGCGGGAAACCCTGCTGGCGGCCGTGGAGGGCATCAAGGAAGAGTTGAAGGAGCGCCTGGAGTACCTGCACAAGGCCAACAAGCTGGTGGAAGCGCAGCGCCTGGAGCAGCGCACCCGTTTCGATCTGGAAATGATCATGGAGCTGGGTTACTGCAATGGCATCGAGAACTACTCGCGCTACCTGTCCGGGCGCCCGGCCGGTGCGCCACCGCCCACCCTGTACGACTACCTGCCAGCCGATGCACTGCTAGTGATCGACGAATCACACGTCAGCGTTCCGCAGGTCGGTGCCATGTACAAGGGCGACCGTTCGCGCAAGGAAACCCTGGTCGAATACGGCTTCCGCATGCCCTCGGCGCTGGACAACCGGCCGATGCGCTTCGACGAGTGGGAGGATGTCAGCCCGCAGACCATCTTCGTGTCCGCTACCCCGGGCCCCTATGAAGCCGAGCATGCCGGGCGCGTGGTGGAGCAGGTAGTGCGCCCGACCGGCCTGGTCGACCCGCAAGTCGAAATACGCCCGGCACTGACCCAGGTTGACGACCTGCTGTCGGAAATCCGCAAGCGCGTGGCGCTGGGCGAGCGGGTGCTGGCCACTACACTGACCAAGCGCATGGCCGAGGACCTTTCTGATTACCTCGCCGACCACGATGTGCGGGTGCGCTACCTGCACTCGGACATCGACACGGTGGAGCGGGTGGAGATCATCCGCGACCTGCGCCTGGGCACCTTCGACGTACTGGTGGGCATCAACCTGCTGCGCGAAGGCCTGGACATGCCGGAAGTGTCGCTGGTGGCGATTCTCGATGCGGACAAGGAAGGCTTCCTGCGTTCCGAGCGGTCCCTGATTCAGACCATTGGCCGCGCTGCGCGTAACCTCAATGGCCGGGCGATTCTGTACGCCGACAATATTACCGGCTCGATGCAGCGGGCGATTGACGAAACCGAGCGACGCCGTGAAAAGCAGATCGCCTTCAACGAAGCCAACGGTATCGTGCCCAAGGGGGTGGTCAAGGACATCACCGACATCTTGGAAGGCGCCACCGTGCCTGGCGCGCGCAGCAAAAAGCGCAAGGGCATGGCCAAGGCGGCAGAAGAGAGCGCTCGTTACGAGGCCGAGCTGCGTACGCCGGGCGAGATCACCAAGCGTATCAAGCAGCTTGAAGAGAAGATGATGCAGTTCGCCCGCGACCTGGAGTTCGAAGCCGCGGCGCAGCTGCGCGACGAGATTACCCAGCTGCGCGAGCGGTTGATTACCAGCTGATCCCTGAAGCGGCCTCTGTGGGAGCGGCCTTGTGTCGCGAAAGGGCCGCGCAGCGGCCCTAGGATTTCAGCCAGGCGGTCAGCGGGATCATGATGATTTCCGCCACCAGGTACGAGGTGGAAATCCATGAACCTTCCTACAGCGTCGCTGACAATGCGCCCGGGATGTCTTTCAACTCTACGGTGGCGGTCACCGACATGCCGGGGCGAAGACGCCCGTGCGGCGGGGTGTCGGCACTGAAGGTGAGTTCGATCGGGATGCGCTGCATCACCTTGGTTAAGACGTTCGCGCCATTGCTGGAGCCGGGTGCCTGCCTCCTGCTAACATCCCGCCTTTGTTTCATCTTCAGTTCGAGACCTTCAATGACCACCGTACGCACGCGTATCGCGCCATCGCCTACCGGCGACCCCCATGTCGGCACTGCCTACATCGCCCTGTTCAACTACTGCTTTGCCAAGCAGCATGGCGGTGAGTTCATCCTGCGCATCGAAGACACCGACCAGCTGCGTTCCACGCGCGAGTCGGAACAGCAGATCTTCGACGCCCTGCGCTGGCTCGGCATCGAATGGAACGAAGGCCCGGATGTGGGCGGCCCGCACGGCCCGTACCGGCAGAGCGAGCGTGGCGAGATCTACGCGAAGTATGCCAAGGAGCTGGTTGACGCCGGCCACGCCTTCTATTGCTTCTGCACCGCCGAAGAGCTGGAGCAGATGCGTGCCGAGCAACAGGCCCGCGGCGAAACCCCGCGCTACGACGGCCGCGCACTGCTGCTGAGCGCCGAGGAAGTGCAGCGCCGCCTGGGCGCTGGCGAGCCCCATGTGATCCGCATGAAGGTGCCGAGCGAAGGTGTGTGCGTGGTGCCGGACATGCTGCGTGGCGATGTCGAAATCCCGTGGGACCGCATGGACATGCAGGTGCTGATGAAGAACGACGGCCTGCCGACGTACTTCCTGGCCAACGTGGTCGACGACCACCTGATGGGCATCACCCACGTCCTGCGTGGCGAAGAGTGGCTGCCGTCGGCGCCCAAGCTGATCAAGCTGTACGAATACTTCGGCTGGGAACAGCCCAAGCTGTGCTACATGCCGCTGCTGCGTAACCCTGACAAGTCCAAGCTGTCCAAGCGCAAGAACCCCACCTCGGTGACCTTCTACGAGCGCATGGGCTTCATGCCTGAGGCGATGCTCAACTACCTGGGCCGCATGGGCTGGTCGATGCCGGACGAGCGCGAAAAATTCTCGCTGGACGAGATGGTCGAGCACTTCGACCTGTCGCGTATTTCGCTGGGTGGGCCGATCTTCGACATCGAGAAGCTGTCCTGGCTCAACGGCCAGTGGCTGCGCGAACTGCCGGTCGAGGAATTCGCCACACGCCTGCAGAAGTGGGCATTCAACAGCGACTACATGATGAAGATTGCCCCGCATGTGCAGGGCCGGGTCGAGACGTTCAGCCAGGTTGCCCCGCTGGGCGGGTTCTTCTTCGAAGGCGCGCTGAAGCTGGATGCCAAGCTGTTCGAAAGCAAGAAACTGTCGGCCGACCAGGTGCGCCAGGTGATCCAGCTGATCCTGTGGAAGCTCGAAAGCCTGCGCCAGTGGGAAAAAGAGCGCATCACCGGCTGCATCCAGGCCGTGGTCGAGGCGCTGGAACTGAAGTTGCGTGATGCTATGCCGCTGATGTTTGCCGCCATTACCGGCCAGGCCAGTTCGGTGTCGGTACTGGACGCCATGGAAATCCTCGGCCCCGACCTGACCCGCTATCGCCTGCGCCAGGCCCTGGACCTGCTGGGTGGCGTTTCGAAGAAAGAAAACAAAGAGTGGGAAAAGCTGCTGGCTTCCATCGCCTGATTCAGCGTTACACCTAACCTGTGGGAGCGGGCGTGCCCGCTAATGCGGTGTTTGATTTACCATCGCATTCGCGGGCACGCCCGCTCCCACAGGTCCAGCTGAAGCCCGAAAACCAGGGCAGGGCGGTAAGTGATTGTTATCTGTGAAAAAACTTTTGAATATTTTCAAAATTTCGTTTGACAGCCCTGCAATCCGATCTTAATATGCGCCCCGTCCACAGCGATGAACGAAAACGAAACGCCAGGCACCCAGCCAGCGATTCGGTTCAAAGCGACATTGTGGGGCTATAGCTCAGCTGGGAGAGCGCCTGCATGGCATGCAGGAGGTCAGCGGTTCGATCCCGCTTAGCTCCACCAAATTCCGTTTGTCAGCCACGGCTGGCAAACAAGACCGGGTCCAGCAACCGGGTCTTGAAGGTAAGAAGGTTCGTCCCCTTCGTCTAGTGGCCTAGGACACCGCCCTTTCACGGCGGTAACAGGGGTTCGAGTCCCCTAGGGGACGCCAGTTTTACACAAGCGATGTTTCATTATGTCGCTGGGCCGCGAGGCTAAAAATCCGGGGCTATAGCTCAGCTGGGAGAGCGCCTGCATGGCATGCAGGAGGTCAGCGGTTCGATCCCGCTTAGCTCCACCAATTTTGCCGCGGTTCGCGTAAGCGGATCGGCACGAAGGTTACGTCCCCTTCGTCTAGTGGCCTAGGACACCGCCCTTTCACGGCGGTAACAGGGGTTCGAGTCCCCTAGGGGACGCCACTTTTTCCTGCGTTTTGCAGGGCTTAAAAAGGCTCGTCGATTATTGATGAGCCTTTTGTTTCGGGGCTATAGCTCAGCTGGGAGAGCGCCTGCATGGCATGCAGGAGGTCAGCGGTTCGATCCCGCTTAGCTCCACCATTTCTGCCAGGGTTCACGCAAGTGAGTCTTCGCGAAGGTTACGTCCCCTTCGTCTAGTGGCCTAGGACACCGCCCTTTCACGGCGGTAACAGGGGTTCGAGTCCCCTAGGGGACGCCATGTTTACCCGCGTTTTGCGGGACTTTAAAGGCTCATTCGCTTATTGAATGGGCCTTTTGTTTTTTTTCCCTTCGTAAAATTCGCGGCTGACAAGCGGCGGGAAGTTCTGCTTGCCAAAAAATATGATGCGTATAATATTTCCATCATCATATTCCTCCTGGCGAGTCCCTGATGAGCGACAAGAAGAGCAGAACCCGCGAACGCATTCTGGAAGCTGCACGCAGTGCGCTGATCCAGCATGGCCCCGCCGAGCCCAG
Organism: Pseudomonas sp. BP01; assembly: GCF_022760795.1. NCBI lineage: Bacteria > Pseudomonadati > Pseudomonadota > Gammaproteobacteria > Pseudomonadales > Pseudomonadaceae > Pseudomonas > Pseudomonas sp. BP01. The sequence goes on along the minus strand of NZ_JAFBKA010000017.1, from coordinate 68,831 downwards.
CGTTAGCCAGGTGATGGGGGCAGCAGGCCTTACCGTCGGCGGTTTCTATGCCCACTTTGACAGCAAGGACGAGCTGATGCTCGAAGCGTTCCGCCAGCTGTTAGGCGAACGCCGCGCCTTGCTCGCCCAGATCGACCCCAACCTGGATGGTGCAGGGCGGCGGGCGCTGGCCAGTGCCTTCTACCTGTCGCGCAAACACCGGGATGCCGAAGTGCACGCCTGCCCGCTGCCCAACTCGCTGGGCGAGATGCAGCGCCTGCCGGAGGTGTTCCGCGAAGTATTGGCCGAGCACATCGAGCTGATGACCGCCGCCATGGTTGACCGCCCCGAAGATGCCGACAAGGCATTGGCCGACCTGGCGCTCATGGTCGGCGGCCTGGCCCTGGCCCGTGCCTTGGGTACCAGTGAGCTTTCTGACCGTATTCTGCGCGCCGCCAAGTCGGCGGTGCTTTAACCCTGGAGCATGGCGATGACTACCCTGAGCTGGATTCGTGGTGTCAATGGCACCCTGGGCCGCCTGGCCCCCGAGCATGTCGCGGGCAAGATGCGCCGTGCCTTCATGACCCCACGCAATCTGCCGCCTCGGGATTGGGAGCTGCCCGTGCTGGCTAGCGCCGAGCGCATCACCCTGCGCTTCGGCTTGTCTGCGTTGCGCTGGGGCAAAGGCCCGACCGTGCTGCTGATGCACGGTTGGGAAGGGCGCCCGACCCAGTTTGCCGCGTTGATCGAGACCTTGGTCCAGGCCGGCCACACGGTGGTGTCGCTGGAAGGGCCGGGCCATGGCCGTTCGCCTGGTGAGCAGGCAAATGTGGTGCTGTTTGCCCGGGCGCTGCTGGAGGCCGCTGCCGAACTGCCGCCGCTGCGTGCGGTCATTGGCCACTCCATGGGCGGTGCCAGTGTGCTGCTGGCCTTGCAGATGGGGCTGCGCGCACAGGCAGCGGTCAGCATTGCAGCCCCGGCGCGGCTGCTGGGCGTGCTGCGCGGTTTTGCCCATCGTCTGGGGATGCCGGCGCGCGCGCGGGCGGCCTTCATTCGCCAGGTGGAGCGGGAGGTAGGCATGCAGATTGCGCGGCTGGATGTGACCGGTTACCAGCTGGAGCTTCCGGGGTTGGTGGTGCATGCCGCCGATGATGCTCTGGTGGCCGCCGATGAAGCCCAGGTAATCCACAAGGCCTGGTTCGACAGCCGGCTGATGCTGCTGGAGGAGGGTGGCCACCAGCGAGTGCTGTCCGACCCGCGACTGGGTGAGGCTGTGCTCGAATTGCTGGCCCGGGCTGACGTGCCAGCGCGACAAACTGCCTGATGGTGTTGCCTGTGCTGACCTCATCGCCGGCAAGCCAGCTCCCACAGGCTCGGCGCAAACCTGGAGTCCTACGCCGAACCTGTGGGAGCTGGCTTGCCGGCGATGAGGCCGGTAAATCTTGCGCAGGGGCTGGACATTGCCCCGCAGGTCGCTGCTAAATCGACTTTTGTGCCAAGGAAGCGAACATGGGCTGGGACCTGGCAACACCCTTCGTCATCGACCTGCGCGTCGGTAGCGAGGACATCGATGGCCTCGGCCACGCCAATAACGCAGTCTATGTCACCTGGCTGGAGCGCTGCGCCTGGCGCCACTCCCAGCGCCTGGGGCTGGACCTGGCCGAGTATCGGCGCCTGGATCGGGCGATGGCTGTGGTGCGCCACGAAATCGACTACCTCGCCGCCGCTTACGAGGACGACGAACTGCAACTGGCCACCTGGATCATCGACTGGGATCAGCGCCTGCGCATGACCCGGCGCTTCCAGCTCAAGCGCCCGCGTGACGGCGTAACCTTGCTGCGCGCACAAACCACCTTTGCCTGCATCGAGCTGTCCACCGGCAAGCCCAGGCGCATGCCGGCGGAATTTGTCGATGGTTACGGCCCGGCGCTGATCGGCGCCTGAATCGCCGGCAATTTTTGTTAGACTGCCGGCTTTTCCATCCGAGACCCCGACATGCAAATTGCCCTGGCCCCCATGGAGGGGCTGGTTGACAACATCCTGCGCGACGTATTGACCCGTGTGGGCGGTATCGACTGGTGCGTCACCGAGTTCATCCGCGTGTGCGACCGCCTGCTGCCGGCGTCCTCGTTCCACAAGCTGGCGCCCGAGTTGCGCCAGGGTGCGCGCACGGCTTCCGGGGTGCCCATGCGCGTGCAGTTGCTGGGTTCGGACCCGGGGTGCCTGGCGGAAAACGCGGCGCTGGCCTGTGAGCTGGGTGCGCCCGTGATCGACCTGAACTTCGGCTGCCCGGCCAAGACTGTGAACAAGTCACGTGGCGGTGCCGTGCTGCTCAAAGAGCCGGAGTTGCTGCACGCCATCGTACGTGAGGTGCGCCGCGCGGTGCCGGCGCATATCCCGGTCACTTCGAAGATGCGCCTGGGCTTCGACAGCCCCGACGGCGCCCTGGACTGTGCCACGGCCCTGGCAGAGGGGGGCTCGGCGCATCTGGTGGTGCATGCGCGGACCAAGGTCGAGGGCTACAAGCCGCCGGCGCACTGGGAGTGGGTGGCGCGGGTGCAGGATGTGGTCAAGGTACCGGTGTTCGCCAACGGCGAGATCTGGACCGTCGATGACTGGCAGCGGTGCCGTGAGGTCAGCGGGGCCGAAGACATCATGTTGGGCCGTGGCCTGGTATCGCGCCCAGACCTGGGCCTGCAGATTGCTGCGGCGCGCGACGGGCGGGACTATCAGCCGATGAGTTGGGACGACCTGCTGCCGTTGTTGCGCGAGTTCTGGCGTCAGGCCCAGGCCAAACTGTCACCGCGCTATGCGCCGGGGCGGATGAAACAGTGGTTGGCGATGCTGACCCGCAGTTACCCCGAAGCGGTGGTGTTGTTTGCCGAGTTGCGCCGGGAAGATGACTGCGCGCGGATCAGCCGGTTGCTGGGGGTTGAGGCGGCTGCTTTCGAGGCTTGTGTTGCCTGAACCGACCTCTTCGCGGGTAAACCCGCTCCCACAGGTAATGCACAGCCCTGTAGGAGCGGGTTTACCCGCGAAGAGGCCATCAGACCCAGTGCAAAAAAGAAGATTTTTTTAACGCTCCCCTTGAAAGCTTTTCCCCTGGCCATATCTTTTGAGTACGCGATGCCGAAGTCGGGTCGCGTAGTGACTTACTTGCTGAATCTCAGGAGTTTATGACCATGACTACCGCTTTCTCTCTTGCTCCACTGTTCCGCCATTCCGTTGGTTTCGACCGTTTCAACGACCTGTTCGAGTCCGCGGCACGTAATGAGGCCGGTAGCAGCTACCCGCCCTACAACGTGGAAAAGCATGGCGAGGACCACTACCGCATCGTGGTTGCCGCAGCTGGTTTCCAGGAGCAGGACCTCGACCTGCAGGTCGAGAAAGGTGTCCTGACCGTGACCGGTGGCAAGCGCGACAATGGTGCCGCTGAAGTGACTTACCTGCATCAGGGTATCGCGCAACGCGCCTTCAAGCTGTCGTTCCGCCTGGCCGATCATATCGAAGTGAAGGCCGCCGGCCTGGCCAACGGCCTGCTCAGCATCGACCTGCTGCGCATCGTGCCTGAAGAAGCCAAGGCCAAGCGCATCCCGATCAATGGCGACAAGCCAGCGCTGAACTGATCACGCTGCAATGAAGAAGGGCACCCTCGGGTGCCCTTCTTCGTGGGTGCCTGCATCTGCTTCAGTAGTCTGCCGGCGCCTCCAGCAACAGCTTGCGAAACTCAGGCAACGGCAACGGCCGGCTGTGCAGGTAGCCCTGGTACAGGTGGCAGCCCAGCCGTTCCAGAAACTCCAGCTGTTCGGTCAGTTCCACCCCCTCGGCAATCACAGCCAGGTCCAGGCTGCGGGCCATGGCGACGATGGCGCGGACGATTTCGGCGTCGTTGGGGTCGTTCGGTGCATCGCGCACGAAGGTCTGGTCGATCTTCAGCGCATCGACCGGCAGGCGCTTGAGGTAGGTCAGCGACGAATAGCCAGTGCCAAAGTCATCCATGGCAAAACTCACCCCGTAGCGCTTCAGTTCGCGCATCTTGCTGATGGTGTCTTCCAGGTTCTGGATAACGATGCCTTCGGTGATCTCCAGCTTGAGCATGTGCCGAGGCAGCCGGTAATCATCCAGGCTGCGCAGCACGCGCTCGACAAAGTTGTTCTGGCGGAACTGCCGCGGGCTGATGTTTACGCACAGGCTGAAGTCATCGGCATCAATCAGCCCGTCGGTGAGCATGCGGGCGCAGGCATCGCAGGCTTCGTCAAGGATCCAGCTGCCAACTTCCAGGATCAGGCCGCTTTCTTCCAGTACCTGGATGAACTGCGCGGGTGGTTGCTGGCCCAGTTGCGGGTGGTGCCAGCGCAGCAGCACCTCAGCGCCGACGATACGGTTGTCGCGGGCGTCCACCTGCGGCTGAAAATGCAGCGCCAGCTCGCCACGGGCCAAGGCCAGGCGCAGGTCGTTTTCCATGCGCAGCCGTTCGCTGGCGGCCTTCTGCATGGTGGTATGGAACAGCTGGGTGGTGTTGCGCCCGGAGTCTTTTGCCCGGTAAAGGGCGATATCGGCACGCTTGAGCAGATCGGCCGGGGTGGTGCCGTGGTCGGGGATCAGCGCCACGCCGATGCTGGGCGTTACCTGCAGGCGCTGGCCATCCAGCGACATCGGTTCGGCCAGCAGCTCACGCAGCGTGTCGGCCAGTTCGCGCACTTTTTCCTCCACCACCTCACGGCTGCCCTCCAGGCCGCTGAGCAGTACCACGAACTCGTCGCCACCCAGCCGGGCCACGGTGTCTTCAAAGCGCACACTGGCTTCCAGGCGTGCGGTGATGATCTTCAGCACCGTGTCGCCCACCGGGTGGCCCAGCGAGTCGTTGATGTGCTTGAAGTGGTCCAGGTCGAGGAACAGCAGGGCACCGCGCAGGTTGTGGCGCTTGAGCAGGGCGATCTGCTGGCTCAGCCGGTCCATCAGCAAGGCGCGGTTGGGCAGGTTGGTCAGCGGGTCGTGGTAGGCCAGATGGCGTATCTGCGCCTGGGCATTCTTCAGTTGGCTGACATCGCGGGCGGTCAGCAGCAGGCAGTCGACTTCGTTGAGGGTGATCGGCTCAACAGAGACTTCCACGGTGAGGATATCGCCGCGCTTGTTACGCCCGAGCATTTCCCGGTGATGCACCCGGCCGCGGTCGCGCAACTCGGCCAGCAATGCGCTGCGCTGCTTGTCGTCGGCCCAGATACCGATCTCGTATACCGTGTGGCCCACCACATCGGCGGCGCTGTAGCCGGTGAGGCGGCAGAAGCCATCGTTGATTTCCAGGTAGCGGCCGCTGTGGCGTTCGGTGATGGTGATGGCGTCTGGGCTGGAGTGGAAGGCCTTGGCGAACTTCTCCTCGCTGGACTGCAGCGCCGCCTCGGCGCGTTGCTGCTGGGTAATATCGCGCAGGGTGGTGACACTGCAGGGTTGGTCGTCGACGGTGATCAGGCGGCTGGAGATTACACAGGTCAATGGCGCGCCGTCGCGGTGGTTGACCACCACGGCGACGTTGCTCAAGGCCCGATCGCGGATGACCCGCTCGATACGTTGCGCACGTTCGATGGACTCGGCCCACAGGCCGATTTCCTCGGCGGTGCGGCCAATCACCTGGTCGCTGGCCCAGCCGAAGGTCTGGCTGAATGCCGGGTTGATCTCGATGAACTGGCCGGTGTCCTGGCGGGTGACGCAGATCGGGTCGGGGCTGACCTGGAAAAGGCTGGCGAACTTCTCTTCCGAGGCGCTCAGGCGCTGCTCACGCTCCACCTGGTCGGTAATGTCGAGCAAGGTGCCGGCCATGCGCAGCGGGTTACCCTGCTCGTCGCGGTAAAGCCGTGCGCGGCTTTCGATATAGCGCGAGATGCCGTTTTCCAGTTGCACCCGGTAGGTGATCTGGTAGTTCCCGGCGGGCCCTTCGCGCAGGCTGCGGTAAGCCTGGCGCATCGAGTTGCGTTCCTGTTCCGGCACCCCTTCGAAAAACGCATCGAACGATTCGTGAAAAGGGGTGGGCGGCAGGCCGTGCAGCTGCGCGGCGCGGGCCGAGCCGTAGAGCATGCCGCTTGGGATGTGCCAGTCCCAGGTGCCCAGCTGCGCCGAGTCCAGGGCCAGGTCCAGGCGTTCCTGGCTGTCCTTCAGGGCCTGCTCGGCGCGCTTGCGTTCGGTGGTGTCGACGAACGTGCTGATCAAGAAGGTGACGCCCTCCAGTTCGATGCCCTGGGTGCAGAGGATGCCATCGTGCACCTTGCCGCTGGAGGCACGGAACTGCACCTCCATGATGAGCGGGCCGCCACTGGCGCGGGTCGACTCCATGACCTGGTGACGCTGTTCGGGGTTGACCCACAGGCCCAGCTCCAGGCTGGTCTTGCCGATCACTTGGCTGCCGGGCCAGCCGAACATGTCTTCGAAATGCTGGTTGACCTCGAAGATCATGCCGTCGTGGCGGCGGGTCAGCAAAATGGCGTTGGGGCTGAGGTGAAACAGGGTGGCGAAGCGCTTTTCCGAATTGATCAGCGCTGTCTCCCGCTCGCGCTGGCGGGTAATTTCGCGGATCACCCCGATCATCTGGGGCCGGCCATGCTGGTCGTGAGTCAGGCTGCCGTTGATCTCCAGCCAGTGCAGGCTACCGTCCGGCCAGCGAATGCGGTGGCGCATGGCCTGCTCCACCGGCTCGCCGTTGAACACGGCCTGAAATACCTGACGCGTGCGCGCGCGGTCTTCCTCGGGCAGCAAGTCGAGGTAGTCGACATCGGCGGGCAGCGGCCGCTGCGGGTCGAAGCCGAACAGCGCCTGGGTGCCCCGGGACCAGCTGACCCGGCCGCTTTCGATATCCCACAGCCAGGCCCCCAGGCGTGCGCCGTTGAGCGCCGCCAGCAGTTGCGGGGCGTTCTGCCAGGCCTGTTCCGACTCTTGGGGATCGGCCGCAGGAATACGCGGCAGGCGCAAAAAGCGGTTTGCTGATTTGGGCATCGGTACCAGACCTTTGGCGTATGACGCGTCCTTGAATTGGAAGTACCGGGCTGACGGCCGGTCAGGCGGGCCCTGCGTGGCTGTCGAGCAGAGCCATGAATGCCCTGGCCGCGTTCGATAGCGTACGCTCCGTGTGCAAGATGTAGCCTAGCTGGCGCGACAGCTGTATGCCGGGCAATGCGATGGGTGCAACCTGTTCGTCGAGCATGGTGCGTGGCAATACGCTCCAGGCCAGGCCGATCGATACCATCATCTTGATGGTTTCCAGGTAGTTGGTGCTCATGGCGATGTTCGGCGTCAGGCCCTGGCTTTCGAACAGGCGCTGGACAATATGGTGGGTAAAGGTGTTGCCGCCAGGGAAGACCGCCGGGTGGCGGGCGACATCAGCCAGGCTGACCGCATGGTTGTTGGCCAGCGGGTGCTCGGGGGCGGCGACAAAGTCCAGGGCGTCGTCCCACACCGGCACGGCCTTGACCAGGTGGTGCGGGTCGGGCGCCAGGGTGATCACTGCAATCTCGGCACGGCCATGCAGAATTTCGTCGTAGGCCTGTTCTGAATCGAGAAACTGAATATCCAGCGCCACGGCCGGGTACTGGCGGGTGAAAGCCCGCAACAATGGAGGCAGGCGGTGCAGGCCGATGTGATGGCTGGTGGCAAGGGTCAGACGACCGCTCACGGCCCCGGTCAGGTTGGTCAGCGCCCGTCGGGTATCATCTAGCACATTGAGAATCTGGTAGGCCCGTGGCAGCAGGGCGCGCCCGGCCTCGGTCAGGGTCACCTCGCGGCCCAGGCGGTCGAACAGGCGCACCCCCAGTTGCTGCTCCAGCCCGGCGATGCGTTTGCTGATGGCCGGCTGGGTCAGGAACAGCCGCTCGGCAGCCCCGGAAAAGCTGCCGGTTTCGGCAATGGCTATAAAGGCACTGAGGTTGGCCAGGTCCATGGTGCTGTATTCCTTTGGGTTATCCAAAGCATAAAAATTATGAATTTGAGTTATTCAATCTAACCCCATAGCATCGTCCGTACAAGCCAAGGGGTCTTTGGCATAGAAAGACGCTGATGAGGAACAGTCTGATGGCTGGCAAAACGCTCTACGACAAACTCTGGGAAGCCCATGAGGTCAAGCGCCGTGATGACGGCTCGTCCTTGATCTACATCGACCGCCACATCATCCACGAAGTGACGTCGCCCCAGGCCTTCGAAGGCCTGCGCCTGGCCAACCGCAAACCGTGGCGCATCGACACCAACATCGCCACCCCCGACCACAACGTGCCGACCACGCCAGAGCGCAAGGGCGGTATCGAGGCCATCGTCGACCAGGTGTCGCGCCTGCAGGTGCAGACCCTTGACGAAAACTGTGACGAATACGGCATCGTCGAATTCAAGATGAATGACGAACGCCAGGGCATCGTCCACGTCATCAGCCCGGAGCAGGGTGCCACCTTGCCTGGCATGACCGTGGTCTGCGGTGACTCGCACACCTCCACCCACGGCGCCTTCGGTGCCCTGGCCCACGGCATTGGCACCTCCGAGGTCGAGCACGTGCTCGCCACCCAGTGCCTGGTCGCCAAGAAGATGAAGAACATGCTGGTGCGCGTGGAAGGCCAGTTGCCTACCGGCGTTACCGCCAAGGACATCGTCCTGGCCGTGATCGGCAAGATCGGCACCGCCGGTGGCAACGGCCACGCCATGGAGTTCGCCGGCAGCGCCATCCGCGAATTGTCGATGGAAGGCCGCATGACCATCTGCAACATGTCCATCGAGGCTGGCGCCCGTGTGGGCCTGGTGGCCACTGACGCCACCACCGTTGCCTACGTTGAAGGCCGCCCGTATGCGCCGAAGGGCGAGCAGTGGGAACAAGCGGTCGAGTCGTGGAAAGACCTGGTGTCGGATGACGATGCCGTGTTCGACACCGTAGTGGAGCTGGATGCCAGCCAGATCAAGCCACAGGTCAGCTGGGGCACCTCGCCCGAGATGGTGTTGGCCGTCGACCAGCGCGTGCCGGACCCGGCTGCCGAAGCCGACCTGGTCAAGCGTGGTTCGATCGAGCGTGCCTTGAAGTACATGGGCCTGACCGCCAACCAGGCGATTACCGATATCAAACTGGACCGCGTGTTCATCGGCTCGTGCACCAACTCGCGTATCGAAGACCTGCGCGCCGCAGCCGAAATCGCCAAGGGCCGCAAGGTAGCCGCTACCGTCAAGCAAGCCATCGTCGTGCCGGGTTCGGGCCTGGTCAAGGCCCAGGCCGAGCGCGAAGGCCTGGACAAGATCTTCGTCGAAGCCGGTTTTGAATGGCGTGAGCCAGGCTGCTCGATGTGCCTGGCGATGAACCCGGACCGCCTGGAGAGTGGCGAGCATTGCGCGTCCACCTCCAACCGCAACTTCGAAGGCCGTCAGGGCGCCGGTGGCCGTACCCACCTGGTCAGCCCGGCCATGGCTGCCGCTGCCGCGGTGACCGGCCACTTCATCGATGTTCGCGAGTTGATCCAAGGGAGCGCAGCATGAAAGCCTTTACCCAGCACACTGGCCTCGTCGCGCCGTTGGACCGTGCCAACGTCGACACCGACCAGATCATCCCCAAGCAGTTTCTGAAGTCGATCAAACGCACCGGCTTTGGCCCTAACCTGTTCGACGAATGGCGTTACCTGGACGTGGGCCAGCCCTACCAGGACAACAGCAAGCGCCCGCTGAACACCGAGTTTGTGCTCAACCACGAACGCTACCAGGGGGCCAGCGTGTTGCTGGCGCGGGAAAACTTCGGTTGCGGCTCCAGCCGTGAGCACGCCCCGTGGGCGTTGGACGAGTACGGCTTCCGCAGCGTGATCGCGCCGAGCTTTGCCGACATCTTCTTCAACAACAGCTTCAAGAACGGCTTGCTGCCGATCATCCTCAGCGATGAGGAAGTGGACGAATTGTTCAAGCAGGTCGAAGCCAACCCGGGTTACCAGCTGACCATCGACTTGCAGGCGCAGGCGGTGACCCGCCCGGATGGCAAGGTGCTGCACTTCGAGATCGATGCATTCCGCAAGCACTGCCTGCTCAACGGCCTGGACGATATCGGCCTGACCCTGCAGGACAGCGATGCGATCAAGGCCTTCGAAGGCAAGCACCGCGCCGGGCAGCCTTGGCTGTTCCGTGATGCCTGAGTGATGTAGGTGAGTTTGCTGGCCTCATCGCCGGCAAGCCAGCTCCCACAGGATCACCACACGTCTGAATACTGTGGGTTTCCTGTAGGAGCTGGCTTGCCGGCGATAGGGCCAGTAGAGCTAACCCAAAACCTAAAGGATCGAGACATGACCAGCACCCAACACACCGATGTGGTCCAGCGCCAGTTCGGCGAACAGGCCAGCGCCTACCTCAGCAGCGCCGTGCACGCCCAGGGCAGTGAGTTCGCCCTGCTGCAGGCCAAGCTGGCGGGGCAGGCCCATGCTCGCGTGCTGGACCTGGGCTGCGGTGCCGGTCATGTCAGCTTCCACGTCGCCCCGCTGGTTGCCGAGGTGGTCGCCTACGACCTCTCGCAATCCATGCTCGACGTGGTCGCCAGCGCCGCCGCCGAGCGCGGCCTGGCCAATATCACCACCGAACGTGGCGCGGCCGAACACCTGCCGTTCGCCGATGCCTCGTTCGACTTCGTCTTCAGCCGCTACTCGGCCCACCACTGGAGCGACCTGGGCCTGGCCCTGCGCGAAGTGCGCCGGGTGCTCAAGCCAGGTGGCGTGGCGGCGTTCATCGACGTGATGTCGCCCGGCAGCCCGCTGCTCGACACCTACCTGCAAACGGTCGAAGTGCTGCGCGACACCAGCCATGTGCGCGACTACTCCGCCGCCCAATGGCAGCGCCAGGTCAGCGAAGCCGGCCTGCATGTGCGCAGCCACACGCGCCAGCCACTGCGCCTGGAGTTCAGCAGCTGGGTCGAGCGTATGCGTACCCCCGAGCCGATGCGTGTGGCCATACGCCAATTGCAGCAAGCCATGGGTGAAGAAGTACGGCAGTATTACCAGATCGAGGCCGATGGCTCGTTCAGCACCGATGTGCTGGTGTTGTGGGCCGAGCGTTAAGCACTTTTCGGTGGGGCCCGTCTGGCCGCACCGCGTGAATGGATAGAGGAAAGCATGAGCAAGCAGATTCTGATTCTCCCAGGTGACGGTATCGGCCCGGAAATCATGGCCGAAGCGGTCAAGGTGCTGGAACTGGCCAACGACAAGTTCCAGCTCGGCTTCAGCCTGGAGCACGACGTGATCGGTGGCGCGGCCATCGACAAGCACGGCGTGCCGCTGGCCGACGAAACCCTAGAGCGCGCGCGCAAGGCCGATGCCGTGCTGCTGGGCGCCGTGGGTGGCCCGAAGTGGGACAAGATCGAGCGTGACATCCGCCCGGAGCGCGGCCTGCTTAAAATTCGTTCGCAGCTGGGCCTGTTCGCCAACCTGCGCCCGGCCATCCTCTACCCGCAACTGGCCGATGCCTCTTCCCTGAAGCCGGAAATCGTTTCGGGCCTCGACATCCTCATCGTCCGTGAGCTGACCGGTGGCATCTATTTCGGTGCCCCGCGTGGCCAGCGCGAGCTGGAAGGCGGCGAGCGCCAGGCTTACGACACCCTGCCGTACAGCGAAAGCGAAGTGCGTCGCATTGCCCGGGTCGGCTTCGACATGGCCCGTGTGCGTGGCAAGAAGCTGTGCTCGGTGGACAAGGCCAACGTCCTGGCGTCCAGCCAGTTGTGGCGTGAAGTGGTCGAAGACGTGGCCAAGGGCTACCCGGATGTCGAACTGAGCCACATGTACGTCGACAACGCTGCCATGCAGCTGGTACGTGCACCCAAGCAGTTCGATGTGATGGTGACCGACAACATGTTCGGTGACATTCTGTCGGATGAAGCTTCCATGCTGACCGGTTCCATCGGCATGCTGCCTTCTGCGTCGCTGGATGCCGACAACAAGGGCATGTACGAGCCGTGCCACGGCTCGGCGCCGGACATCGCTGGCCTTGGCATCGCCAACCCGCTGGCGACCATCCTGTCGGTATCGATGATGCTGCGTTACAGCTTCAATCAGTCGGCTGCCGCCGAGGCGATCGAGAAGGCCGTCAGCCTGGTTCTGGACCAGGGCCTGCGCACCGGCGACATCTTCTCTGAAGGCTGCCGCAAAGTTGGTACGCAGGAAATGGGCGACGCTGTAGTCGCAGCGCTGCGGAATCTGTAATCTCTCTGGCCCGCCACCCACAATTCCCGGTGGCGGCCCACTTTTAGCAAAGGTGTAGTTGCGATGAAACGTGTAGGTCTGATCGGTTGGCGCGGTATGGTCGGTTCCGTGCTCATGCAGCGGATGCTGGAGGAGCAGGATTTCGACCTTATCGAGCCGGTGTTCTTCACTACCTCCAATGTTGGCGGCCAAGGCCCGAACGTGGGCAAGGATACAGCGCCGCTCAAGGACGCGTATTCGATTGAAGAGCTCAAGACCCTCGACGTGATCCTGACTTGCCAGGGCGGCGACTACACCAACGAGGTCTTCCCAAAGCTGCGTGAAGCCGGCTGGCAGGGTTACTGGATCGATGCTGCCTCGTCCCTGCGCATGCAGGATGATGCGGTGATCGTCCTCGACCCGGTCAACCGCAAGGTCATCGACCAGCAGCTGGACGCCGGTACCAAGAACTACATCGGCGGCAACTGCACCGTCAGCCTGATGCTGATGGGCCTGGGTGGCCTGTTCGAAGCGGGCCTGGTCGAATGGATGAGCGCCATGACCTACCAGGCAGCCTCCGGTGCCGGCGCGCAGAACATGCGCGAGCTGATCAAGCAGATGGGGGCTACTCACGCTGCCGTTGCCGATGACCTGGCCAACCCGGCCAGCGCCATCCTCGACATCGACCGCAAGGTTGCCGAGGCCATGCGCAGCGAAGCGTTCCCGACCGAGAACTTTGGTGTGCCACTCGCCGGCAGCCTGATCCCGTGGATCGACAAGGAACTGCCGAACGGCCAGAGCCGTGAAGAGTGGAAGGCCCAGGCCGAGACCAACAAGATCCTCGGCCGCTTCAAGAGCCCGATCCCGGTTGATGGTATCTGCGTGCGCATCGGCGCCATGCGTTGCCACAGCCAGGCGCTGACCATCAAGCTGAACAAGGACGTGCCGATCGCCGACATCGAAGGCATGATCAGCCAGCACAATCCGTGGGTGAAGCTGGTGCCGAACCAGCGTGAAATCAGCATGCAGGAACTGACCCCAACCAAGGTCACCGGCACCCTGAACATCCCGGTTGGCCGCCTGCGCAAGCTGAACATGGGCTCGCAGTACCTGGGCGCGTTCACCGTGGGTGACCAGCTGCTGTGGGGCGCCGCCGAACCGCTGCGCCGCATGCTGCGGATCCTGCTGGAGCGTTGATCGTTCTGCGTTGACTAAAAAACCCGCGCTGGCGACAGCGCGGGTTTTTTTGAGTGTTCGCCACAGCATTTTTAGTGCCGGTGAGATCGAGCGCCGCAAATCCCAAGCCATCCCCGCTAGCCCTCACGCAACCCACAGCGACGAAGATACGGCCAGCACAGACAAAACCCTACAATCCGAGTAAAGTGCCGCCCCCGCCGTTTTCTGCAAGAGGATCCCTACCGTGACACATCCTATGGACATCGCCGTCGTCGGCGCCACCGGCAGCGTCGGTGAAGCCCTGGTGCAGATCCTCGAAGAACTGGCGTTCCCGGTCGCCACCTTGCACCTGCTGGCCAGCATGGAATCGGCGGGCAGCAGCGTGATGTTCGCTGGCAAGAAGCTCAAGGTGCGTGAAGTCGACAGCTTCGACTTTGCCCAGGTCAAGCTGGCCTTCTTTGCCACTGGCGCCGCAGTCAGCCGCAGCTTTGCCAGCAAGGCGCTGCAGGCGGGCTGCACGGTCATCGACCTGTCTGGTGGCCTGGACGACGCCCTGGCCCTGGTGCCTGAGGCCAACGCAGAGCGCCTGGCCGGCCTGGCGCTGCCGGCACGCATCGTCAGCCCGTGCTCGGCCGCGGTTGCCGTGGCGGTGGCGCTGGCACCGCTCAAGGGCCTGCTGGACATCGAGCGGGTGCAGGTGATGGCGTCGCTGGCGGTGTCCGCGCAAGGCCGCGAAGCGGTCAGCGAACTGGCCCGGCAAACGGCCGAACTGCTCAATGCCCGGCCACTGGAGCCGCGTTTCTTCGACCGCCAGGTGGCATTCAACCTGCTGGCCCAGGTGGGGGCCGCCGATGAGCAAGGCCATACGGCGCTGGAGCGCCGCCTGGTCAGCGAGTTGCGCGTACTGCTGGGTATGCCTGAATTGAAGATTTCGGTGAGCTGCGTTCAAGTCCCGGTGTTTTTCGGCGATAGCTTCAGTGTGGCCGTGCAAAGCCGTCGCCCGGTCGACCTGGCAGCGGTCAACCAGGCGCTGGAGGCAGCCGAGAGTGTCGAGCTGGTGGAGCGTGATGATTATCCGACCCCAGTCGGTGACGCAGTCGGCCAAGACGTGGTCTATGTTGGTCGTGTACGTCACGGTATTGATGAAGACCAGCAGCTCAACCTCTGGCTGACCACCGACAACGTGCGCAAAGGCGCCGCGCTCAATGCCGTGCAAGTGGCGCAATTGTTGATTAAACACATGCTGTAAAAGATACTGGCGAGCACTTTTGTCCTGCTCTGCTTGCAGGTTTCGGGACGATTCATACAAGGGAAGAGGTCATGCTTCGAATTCGCAAACTGGTTCTGGCCATGGCTGCAGCATCCGCGCTGTCGTCTGGCATGGCGAATGCGCTGGGCCTGGGGGAGCTGACCCTGAAGTCGGCACAGAATCAGCCGCTGGACGCCGAGATCGAATTGCTCGACGTGCGCGACCTCAAAGCCGCCGAAGTGGCGCCGAGCCTGGCGCCACCGGAAGAGTTCAGCAAGGCCGGGGTGGCGTTTCCCACGTACCTCGAAGACCTGACCTTCACACCGGTTATCAACCCCAACGGCAAGAGCGTGCTGCGGGTTACCTCCAGCCAGCCGCTGCCGGGGCCAGTGGTCAAGTTCCTGGTCCAGGTGATGTGGCCGCAGGGCCGCCTGCTGCGTGACTACAGCGTGTTGCTGGACCAGGCCAAGGCCCAGGGCGACAAGCCAGCAGCAGGCAATGTCACACCGGCCACAACCGGTGCCAGCAGCTACACCACCCAGCGCCGCGACACCCTGTGGCAAATTGCTGCGCGCAACACCCAGGGTGGCTCGATCCAGCAGACCATGATCGCGATCCAGGCGCTGAACCCCGACGCCTTCATCGGCAACAACATCAACCAGCTGAAGGTTGGCCAGGTGCTGCGCCTGCCCGACCAGCAGCAGATCCAGAACATTGCCCAGGGCGAGGCAAACAGCGAGGTGGCCGAACAGTATGCCGCCTGGCGTGAAGGCCGCCGCCTGGGCCCGCGTGCCCGCCAGCTCGACGCTACCCGCCGTGGCGCCGCCGAGGCCGCCCCGTCGCGTATCGCCCAGGGCGACAACCTGCGCCTGGTCAGCCCGGGCAACCAAGCCGGTGCCGGCCAGGCCAAGGCACTCAGCGACAAGCTGGCTGTGGCCCAGGAAAGCCTGGACACCAGTCGCCGCGACAACGACGAACTCAAAAGCCGCATGACCGACCTGCAAAGCCAGCTGGACAAGCTGCAGCGTCTGATCGAGCTGAAGAACGACCAGCTGGCGCGCCTTGAAGGCCAGGGCGCAGCCGCTCCGGCAGTGGCTGCTGCTGCTCCGGCCCAGCCGGCGGCAGCCGCTCAGCCCGCGCTCGAGCCTGCACCAGCTGCGGTCGATACCGCGCCCAAGCCGGAGCCAGCCGCCAATCCAGCGCCCGCCAGCCAGCCGGGCGGTGCACTCGACCAGATCCTGGGCAATCCGTGGCTGCTTTGGCTGATTGCCGGCTCCAGCATCCTGGTGCTGGCCTTGTTGCTTTGGCTGCTGGCGCGCAAGCGCAAGGCCCAGCAAGAAGCTGAAAAGCACCTGCGCATGGCGCGGGCGCTGGAAGAAGAGCAGGGCACGGGTTTCGACAATGATACCGAGAGCCTCGACGGCGTCGAAGTCTCGGAGCCGAGCGTGACCTTGTCGCCAGCCGTGGTCGCAGCTTCGGCTGCCGCTGCCGTTGCTGCGGAGAAACTGGCAGCGCCAGCCGCCGAGGCAGAACTCGAGGCCGAGCCGTACGCAGACCCGCACGCCGCGCTGTTGGCCGAAGTTGATCAATGCCTGGCCGAGGGCCGCCTGAACCGCGCCACCGAACTGCTGGAGCCCGCTGTGGACGCTGCGCCGGAGCGTGACGACCTGCGCCTGAAACTGATGGACGTGTATGCCCGCCAGGGTGACCAGAGCGCGTTCGCCGAACAGGAGCGCAAGCTGCAAGCCAGTGAGCACAATACTGCCCAGGTTGCCGGGCTGAAAGAGCGTTACCCGGCCATGCTTGGCCTGGCCGCTGCCGGCCTGGGTGCGGCAGCGCTGGCTGCCGAGATGGATGAGCAGTACGTGCAGGAGTTGCTGCACGACGAGCCTGAGGCGCCGGTGGTTGCCGATGTGGTGCCTGACGAGGTGCCTGAGTTCGAGCCACAGGTAGAGGCTGAGCCAGAGGTAGTGGCGCAAGCAGAGCCTGAAGCAGAGCTGGATGCCTTCGAAGAGGTGTCGACCCTGGATGCATCGAGCCTCGATGAGCAGGGCCTGGACAGCGCCTTCGACCTGAGCCTGGGTGAAGACCTGGCGGAGCAAGACCCGCTGGCAGCGCCGTTGCTGGACGAGCCGGCGCCCCAGGAGGCTGTACCCGACGAGCTGGTGATTGCCGAGCCTGTGCTGGATGAGCCTGTGCTTGAAGAGGTTCAGCCAGAAGAGCAGCCGTTTGCCGTGGATGCCGATCTGCAAGCCGACGCCGATGCCGATTTCGAAGCCATGCTGGCCCAGGCCGAGCCGCAGCCTGCCGTGGACCTGTCCGATTTCGACCTCGATGTCAGTGAAGCGGTTGCCCCGGCCGCCCCGGCTGCAGCGCAAGAGGCCCCGGTGGACGTCGCCGCCGAACTGGCTGCCTTCGACAGCGTGCCGGAGTTTGACCCAGTCTCCGATTTCGACATGCCATCGGACTTCGACTTGTCGCTGTCTCTGGAGGACGATTCGCCTGCCGCCAAGAGCTTTGCCTCGGAGCTGGACGACGTCAACGCCGAACTGGACAAGCTGTCGCAAAGCCTCGAATCGCCATCGCTGGAGCCACACTTCACCAGCGAGGATGCGGCTGCGCAGCCTGAGCCCGAGCCTTTGGACGACCTGGACTTCGACTTCTTCTCCGGCAGCGACGAAGTGGCCACCAAGCTCGACCTGGCCCGCGCCTACATCGACATGGGCGACAACCAGGGCGCGCGCGACATCCTTGATGAAGTGGTCAAGGACGGCGACGACAGCCAGCGCCAGGAAGCCGAGGACATGCTCTCTCGCCTGGTCTGATGCAAGCAGGGCAGGCCTCTTCGCGGGCTTGCCCGCTCCCACAGGGTCTCCACAAGTCTTCGACCTTGTGAGTAACCTGTGGGAGCGGGCAAGCCCGCGAAGAGGCCCGCAAGCGCGACACACCTCCAACGGCAGCCCTACAAGGCTGCCGTTGTCGTTATAATCCCCGCCATTCCGTACACCCCACAGGTTTCATGCGCTTGGACATCATCGACACCGCTACTGCCGAATCCGCGGCCGAAGGCTACTCCCGAATCGCCCTGGGCGTGGAATACAAGGGCGCCCGCTACCGCGGCTGGCAGCGCCAGGCCAGCGGTGTACCCAGTGTCCAGCAAGCGCTGGAACAAGCGTTGTCCAAGGTCGCCAACGAACCGATTTCGGTTATCTGTGCCGGGCGCACCGATGCCGGCGTGCATGGCTGCGGCCAGGTCGTGCACTTCGATACTCGCGCCGTGCGCGACGAACGCGCCTGGACCCTGGGCACCAATTTCAACCTGCCGCACGACATCAGCGTGGTCTGGTCGCGGCCGATGCCGGCCGACTTCCATGCCCGCTTCAAGGCGTGTGCGCGGCGCTACCGCTATGTCATCTACAACGACCCTATCCGCCCGGCACACCTGGCCGAGGAAGTGACCTGGAACCACCGCCCGCTGGATGTCGAACGCATGGCCCAAGCGGCGCAGTTCCTGCTCGGCACCCACGACTTCAGCGCCTTCCGCGCCAGCCAGTGCCAGGCCAAGTCGCCGATCAAGCACATCTACCACCTGCGCGTTACCCGCCATGGCCAGATGATCGTGCTGGACGTACGCGCCACTGCCTTCCTGCACCACATGGTGCGCAACATTGTCGGTGTGCTGACGGCCATCGGTGCCGGCGAGCGCCCGGTCACCTGGGCGCGTGAAGTGCTGGAAGGGCGCAACCGCCGGGAAGGTGGGGTCACGGCCCATCCGTACGGGCTTTACCTGGTCCAGGTGGAGTACCCCGAGGAATATGCGCTGCCCCAGCGTTACATCGGCCCACACTTTTTGACGGGCTACGAGGCGTTGGCAGACTGACGGACGAAAAGCCATTTGCTAACATCCGGCCTTTCACCGTAACAATCAGGGTTCGCTGTCCATGAGCAATGTTCGCAGCAAGATCTGCGGGATTACCCGTATCGAAGACGCACTGGCCGCTGCCGAAGCGGGTGCCGATGCCATCGGCTTTGTCTTCTATGCCAAGAGCCCGCGAGCCGTTGACGTGCGCCAGGCGCGGGCGATCATTGCCGAGTTGCCACCGTTCGTGACCACGGTCGGGCTGTTCGTCAATGCCTCGCGTTGCGAGCTGAACGAGATCCTCGAAGTGGTTCCACTGGACCTGCTACAGTTCCACGGCGACGAAACCCCGCAAGACTGCGAAGGCTATCACCGGCCCTGGATCAAGGCCCTGCGCGTGCGCCCGGGCGATGACCTGGAGGCAGCCTGCCAGCTTTACGCAGGGGCCCGCGGCATATTGCTCGACACCTACGTGGCAGGCGTACCCGGGGGAACCGGTGAGGCGTTCGACTGGTCACTGGTGCCGGCACACCTGAGCAAGCCCATCATCCTGGCGGGCGGGCTGTCGGCCGATAACGTCGGCCAGGCCATTGCCCAGGTGCGGCCTTATGCGGTGGATGTCAGCGGTGGCGTCGAACAGGCCAAGGGCATCAAGGACGCGGTGAAAATCGAGGCCTTCATGCAGGCGGTGAAACAGGCGTGATGGCAGATGTGACGGCTGGCTGCGCGCCATCGTCCATAGCTTTCGCAGCCCTGCGGGGCAGCCGCCGGTGGCGGCACAACAACACATTAGCGGTGGAGTGGCACGCTGGAAGCCCCGGTGGCCGGTCCATCATCGTTTCATACAAGATTTTGAGCTCAAGGGCAGGGCAGGGCCGGTGACGCCGACCCCCGCCTGCCGATACTGGAGAAAGAAAGCATGAGCAACTGGTTAGTCGACAAACTGATCCCTTCGATCATGCGTTCCGAGGTGAAGAAGAGCTCGGTGCCTGAGGGCCTGTGGCACAAGTGCCCGTCCTGCGAGGCCGTGCTGTATCGTCCGGAGCTGGAAAAAACCCTGGATGTCTGCCCCAAGTGCAACCACCACATGCGCATCGGCGCACGTGCACGCATCGATATCTTCCTGGATGCCGAAGGCCGTGCCGAACTGGGTGCCGACCTGGAGCCGGTCGACCGCCTGAAGTTCCGTGACGGCAAGAAGTACAAGGACCGCCTGACCGGCGCCCAGAAGCAGACCGGCGAAAAAGACGCGCTGATCTCCATGAGCGGCACCCTCATGGGCATGCCGATCGTGGTCAGCGCCTTCGAGTTCTCGTTCATGGGCGGCTCCATGGGGGCCATCGTCGGCGAGCGCTTCGTGCGCGCGGCCAACTACGCCCTGGAACACCGCTGCCCGATGGTCTGTTTCTCCGCCTCGGGCGGTGCGCGCATGCAGGAAGCGCTGATCTCGCTGATGCAGATGGCCAAGACTTCGGCCGTGCTGGCGCGCCTGCGCGAAGAAGGCATCCCGTTCATCTCGGTGCTGACCGACCCGGTGTATGGCGGCGTTTCTGCCAGCCTGGCGATGCTCGGCGACGTGATCGTCGGTGAGCCAAAGGCCCTGATCGGCTTTGCCGGCCCGCGTGTGATCGAGCAGACCGTCCGCGAGAAGCTGCCAGAAGGCTTCCAGCGCAGCGAGTTCCTGCTGGAGCACGGTGCTATCGACCTGATCATCTCCCGTGGCGAACTGCGCC
The DNA here is from genome assembly GCF_022760795.1 of Pseudomonas sp. BP01. NCBI lineage: Bacteria > Pseudomonadati > Pseudomonadota > Gammaproteobacteria > Pseudomonadales > Pseudomonadaceae > Pseudomonas > Pseudomonas sp. BP01. The sequence continues at coordinate 48,677 of NZ_JAFBKA010000017.1, read as the reverse complement.
CGCGTCTGGCCCGCCTGCTGGCGCAGATGACTGGCCAGGAAACACCGGAGCAAGCGCGTGAGGCGGCTGCTGTCGCGTGATGACACAACGATCCCTGGGCGAATGGCTCGCCTACCTCGAGCAGTTGCACCCCTCGGCCATCGACATGGGCCTGGAGCGGTCGCAGAAGGTGCTTGCCCGGCTGGCCCTGGGCAAGCTGGCACCACGCGTGGTGACGGTAACCGGCACCAACGGCAAGGGTTCGACCTGCGCGTTCGTGGCCTCGCTGCTGCGCGCCCAGGGGCTCAAGGTCGGCGTGTACAGCTCGCCGCACCTGTTGCGTTACAACGAGCGGGTAGTGATCGATGGCCAAGAAGCCAGCGATGAGCGCCTGTGCGAAGCCTTCGCTGCCGTCGAGGCGGCGCGGGGCGAAATTTCCCTGACCTACTTCGAGATGGGCACGCTGGCCGCGTTCTGGTTGTTCTACCAGTCGCAGCTGGATGCCGTGGTGCTGGAAGTGGGGCTTGGTGGCCGCCTGGACACCGTGAACGTGGTGGACGCCGACCTGGCCCTGGTGACCAGTATCGGCGTCGACCATGTCGATTACCTGGGCGATACTCGCGAGCTTGTGGCCTTCGAGAAGGCCGGCATCTTCCGCCCGGGCAAACCGGCCCTGTGCGGGGACCCGGACCCGCCGCAGCCGTTGCTGGACAAGGCCGCCGAACTGGCAGTCCCGCTGTTCCTGCGCGGCCGTGACTTCGACCTGGCCATTGCCGCTGGCAGCTGGCACTGGCGCGGTACGGCGGCTGACGGTACGCAGGTAGCGCTGCGCGAGCTGCCTTTGCTTGACCTGCCCATGGAAAACGCCACGCTGGCCCTGCAGGCTTACCTGCTGATGGGTCTGCCGTGGGATGCCGCGCAGGTGCGCGAGGCGCTGCTGGCTACCCGCATCACCGGCCGCCTCGATCGCCGCATGGTGAACTGGCAGGGCAAGCCGGTGGAGCTGCTGCTGGACGTGGGGCACAATCCCCATGCAGCGGAGTACCTGGCCCGGCGCCTGGCGGCCCGGCCGCTCAAGGGGCGTCGCCTGGTGGTGTTCGGCCTGCTCGCCGACAAGGACCTGGATGGCGTTGTCGCGCCGCTGCAGGGCCTGGTCGACGACTGGGCCGTGGCGCCGCTGGATACTCCCCGCAGCCGCCCGGCTGCAGAACTGGCCACGGCCTTGACGAACCTCGGTGCTGCGGTGAAGTCTTATGCCAGCGTCGACGCCGCCCTTGACGGGCAGTGCGCTCAGGCGACGGCAGATGATCAGGTCCTGCTGTTCGGTTCGTTTTTCTGTGTTGCCCAAGCGCTGGAGTGGCTGGAGCGGCACGCCCAGGAGGGTGGAGTAGATGGCAGTGCTGGATAAAGGGATGAAACAGCGCATGGTGGGTGCGCTGGTGCTGGTGGCGCTGGCGGTGATTTTCCTGCCGATGCTGTTCACCCGCGAGGACGAGATGCGCCAGGTGCACGTCGAAGCCCCGCAGGCACCGGCCATGCCAAGCCTGCCGGAAGTGAAAGTGGACCCGGTCGCCGTGCCGGAGCCGCAGGTCATTCCTGAAGAGCCGCAGCAGCCACCGGTGGTGGTCGACGAGTCCACTGCGCCGGCCGCTACGCCCAGCCAGCCAATCACGCCATCGCCGCAGACCCAGGCGCAGGTTCAGCCGGCCAAGCCGCAGGCCCCGGCAGCCAAGGTCGAGCCCAAACCGGCGGCCACCCCGGCACCTGCCACGGCAGTGGCCAAGCCAGCTGCCCCCTCGAAGATCGACGTCAATGGTTTGCCTGTCAGCTGGTCCATCCAGTTGGCCAGCCTGTCCAACCGTGCCGGTGCCGAGAAGCTGCAGCAAACGCTGCGCAGTCAGGGCTACAACGCCTATATCCGCTCGGCGGGCGGGATGAACCGGGTGTATGTCGGGCCGCTGATCGAGCGGGCCGAGGCCGAGCGCACGCGCGACGCCATCAACCGCCAGAACAGCCTCAAGGGCTTTGTGGTGCGTTTCCAGCCAGAACGCAGCTGAAATCACCAGGGCGGCTTTGCCGGCCATCGCCGGCAAGCCAGTCCCCACCGCGATCGCATTGACCTCAAGGGCTGTGCTCTCTCTACGGGAGCTGGTTTGCCGGCGATAAAGCCAACACCAATCCACCCGACATTCCGCTTACTCCTAGCCCGTCGCTCTGGTAAAATGCGCCGCCTCAAACGTCTGCAGGCAGCACCGTGGCATTTACCTTGGTTGATTGGGCGATCATCGCGATCATCGCCGTCTCCACACTGATCAGTCTCAAGCGCGGCTTCGTCAAGGAAGCCTTGTCGTTGCTCATCTGGATCATTGCCGGTGCGGTTGCGTGGATGTTCGGCGGTTCACTCTCGGTGTATCTTGAGAGCTATATCCAGGCGCCATCGATGCGCGTCATCGCCGGCTGCGCCATTCTTTTCGTCGCCACCTTGCTGGTGGGGGCCATGGTCAACTTCCTGGTCGGCGAGCTGATCCGTGTAACCGGGCTGTCCGGCACCGATCGTTTCCTGGGCATGGCCTTTGGCGCTGCGCGCGGGGCCTTGCTGGTAGTGGTGGCCATAGGCCTGATCAGCCTGGGGCCGGTTCAACAAGACACCTGGTGGCAGGAATCGCGCCTGATACCACAATTTCTCTTGGTCGCCGACTGGTCGAAAAACCTGATTTTGGGTTTCACCGGCCAGTGGTCGCCCAGTGGGTTGATCAGCGCTCCGGCTGATCTTCCGTTCAAGGAACAGTTGCTCGGGCCGTCCCGGCCCTGAGCGCTATTCACTCAAGTTTCGTCAAAGTAGGGGTTGCGTCGCATGTGTGGCATCGTCGGTATCGTCGGTAAGTCGAACGTCAATCAGGCGCTGTATGACGCGCTTACGGTCCTCCAGCACCGCGGCCAGGACGCTGCCGGTATCGTGACCAGCCATGACGGCCGGTTGTTCCTGCGCAAGGATAATGGCCTGGTGCGCGACGTCTTCCAGCAGCGCCACATGCAGCGCCTGGTGGGCAGCATGGGCATTGGCCACGTGCGCTACCCGACGGCGGGCAGCTCGACCTCGGCCGAGGCCCAGCCGTTCTACGTCAACTCGCCGTATGGCATCACCCTGGCCCACAACGGCAACCTGACCAACGTCGAGCAGTTGGCCAAGGAGATCTACGAGTCGGACCTGCGTCACGTCAACACCAACTCCGACTCGGAAGTGCTGCTGAACGTGTTCGCCCATGAGCTGGCGGTGCGTGGCAAGCTGCAGCCGACCGAAGAAGACGTGTTCGCCGCTGTTTCCCACGTGCACAGCCGCTGCGTCGGCGGTTACGCTGTGGTGGCGATGGTCACCGGTTACGGCATCGTCGGCTTCCGCGACCCCCACGGCATTCGCCCGGTGGTGTTCGGCCAGCGTCACACCGACGAAGGCGTGGAATACATGATCGCCTCGGAAAGCGTGGCCCTGGACGTGCTCGGCTTCACCCTGATCCGCGATCTGGCGCCGGGCGAAGCGGTGTACATCACCGAGGAAGGCCAACTGTTCACCAAGCAGTGCGCCGAAGCGCCAAAACTGCAGCCGTGCATCTTCGAGCACGTCTACCTGGCCCGCCCGGACTCGATCATCGACGGTATTTCGGTGTACAAGGCCCGTCTGCGCATGGGTGAGAAGCTGGCCGACAAGATCATGCGCGAGCGCCCAGAGCACGATATCGACGTGGTCATCCCGATCCCGGACACCAGCCGTACTGCCGCGCTGGAGCTGGCCAACCGCCTGGGCGTCAAGTTCCGCGAAGGCTTCGTCAAGAACCGCTACATCGGCCGTACCTTCATCATGCCCGGCCAGGCCGCGCGCAAGAAATCGGTACGCCAGAAGCTCAACGCCATCGAACTGGAATTCCGCGGCAAGAACGTGATGCTGGTGGACGACTCGATCGTGCGCGGCACCACCTGCAAGCAGATCATCCAGATGGCCCGCGAAGCCGGTGCCAAGAATGTCTACTTCTGCTCCGCAGCCCCTGCGGTGCGCTACCCCAACGTCTACGGCATCGACATGCCGAGTGTTCACGAACTGATCGCCCACAACCGTACCACCGAACAGGTGGCCGAGTTGATTGGCGCCGATTGGCTGATCTATCAGGACCTGCCAGACCTGATCGACTCGGTCGGTGGCGGCAAGATCAAGATCGACCACTTCGATTGCGCGGTGTTCAACGGTGAGTACGTCACCGGCGATATCGACGATGCCTACCTCGAGCGTATCGAGCAGGCCCGTAATGACCTGGCCAAGGTCAAGAACCAGGCCGTCAGCGCGATCATCGACCTCTACAACAACTGATTCAGGGAGCGACGGCATGACGGATCAATGGGATGCCGGGCGACTGGACAGCGACCTCGAGGGTGTCGGTTTCGACACCCTGGCGGTGCGTGCCGGTCAACACCGTACACCCGAGGGCGAGCACAGCGAAGCGCTGTTCCTGACCTCCAGCTACGTGTTCCGCACGGCCGCCGACGCGGCCGCGCGCTTTGCCGGTGAAACGCCGGGCAACGTCTATTCGCGTTACACCAACCCGTCGGTGCGTGCCTTCGAGGAGCGCCTGGCGGCCATGGAAGGCGCCGAGCAGGCCGTGGGTACATCCACCGGCATGGCGGCGATCCTGGCCGTGGTGATGTCGCTGTGCAGTGCCGGTGACCACGTGCTGGTGTCGCAGAGCGTGTTCGGCTCGACCATCAGCCTGTTCGAGAAGTACTTCAAGCGCTTTGGCGTGCAGGTGGACTACGTGCCACTGGTCGACCTCGGCGGCTGGGAAAAGGCCATCAAGGCCAATACCAAACTGCTGATCGTCGAGTCGCCGTCCAACCCGCTGGCCGAGCTGGTCGATATCACCGCGCTCAGTGAAATTGCCCATGCCCGCGGTGCCATGCTGGTGGTGGACAACTGCTTCAGCACCCCGGCGCTGCAGCAGCCACTGAAGCTGGGTGCCGATATCGTGTTCCACTCGGCCACCAAGTTCATCGACGGCCAGGGCCGTTGCATGGGTGGTGTGGTTGCCGGCCGTGCCGAACAGATGAAAGAAGTGGTGGGCTTCCTGCGTACCGCAGGCCCGACGCTCAGCCCGTTCAATGCCTGGATCTTCACCAAGGGCCTGGAAACCCTGCGCCTGCGCATGCGTGCGCACTGCGAAAGCGCCCAGGCCCTGGCCGAATGGCTGGAGCAGCAGGACGGTGTGGAGAAGGTGCACTACGCCGGCCTGCCTAGCCACCCGCAGCACGCGCTGGCCAAGCGCCAGATGAGTGGCTTTGGTGCGGTGGTCAGCTTTGAGGTCAAGGGCGGCAAAGAGGGCGCCTGGCGCTTCATCGACGCCACCCGGGTGATTTCCATCACCACCAACCTGGGTGACAGCAAGACCACCATCGCCCACCCGGCCACCACCTCCCACGGCCGCCTGTCGGCGCAGGAGCGTGAAGCCGCCGGTATCCGCGACAGCCTGATCCGCGTTGCCGTGGGCCTGGAAGACGTGGCTGACCTGCAGGCCGACCTTGCACGCGGGCTGGCCGCGCTGTGATCGAAATCCGCGGCAGTACCCCGGGCCACAATGGCCGGGTAGCCTTGGTCACCGGTGCCGCGCGCGGCATCGGCCTGGGTATTGCCGCATGGCTGATCTGTGAAGGCTGGCAGGTGGTGCTGAGCGACCTGGACCGGCAGCGTGGCAGCAAAGTGGCCAAGGCCTTGGGTGACAACGCCTGGTTCATCACTATGGACGTTGCCGACGAGGCCCAGGTCAGTGCCGGGGTGTCCGAAGTGCTCGGTCAGTTCGGTCGGCTGGATGCGTTGGTGTGCAATGCGGCTATCGCCAACCCGCATAACCAGACCCTGGAAAGCCTGAGCCTGGCGCAATGGAACCGGGTGCTGGCGGTCAACCTCAACGGCCCGATGCTGCTGGCCAAGCATTGTGCACCGTACCTGCGCGCGCACAACGGGGCGATCGTCAACCTCACCTCTACCCGGGCGCGGCAGTCCGAGCCAGATACCGAGGCCTACGCGGCGAGCAAGGGCGGCCTGGTGGCCTTGACCCATGCCCTGGCCATGAGCCTGGGCCCGGAGATTCGTGTCAATGCGGTGAGCCCGGGCTGGATCGATGCCCGTGACCCGTCGCAGCGCCGCGCCGAGCCGTTGACCGAGGCCGACCATGCTCAGCACCCGACGGGCAGGGTAGGCACCGTAGAGGATGTGGCGGCGATGGTTGCCTGGCTGCTGTCTCGCCAGGCGGCGTTTGTCACCGGCCAGGAGTTTGTGGTCGATGGCGGCATGACCCGCAAGATGATCTACACCTGAGTTTGACGCTGTAAGGGAAGGGGACCGAAAAGGTCCCTTTTCTGTTTTTGCCTTTTTTGAAAAAAATTCAATGGGGCTATTGACTTAGCTTCGCCACCTGCGTAAATTTCGCGGCCTCAGCGAAGCAAACGCAACAAGCAACATCGCGAGGGTGATTAGCTCAGCCGGGAGAGCATCTGCCTTACAAGCAGAGGGTCGGCGGTTCGATCCCGTCATCACCCACCACTTCCTGAGAAGTTCCTGGTGCACAAGGTTTCGCAAGAAGCCGAACGCCAGAGAGGAACGCACTGCGCAGCGGTAGTTCAGTCGGTTAGAATACCGGCCTGTCACGCCGGGGGTCGCGGGTTCGAGTCCCGTCCGCTGCGCCATTTTTCAGTAACAGATGGGTGCTTTGCACCGGTCTGAAGCCACAAGGCAAATTGCCTTTGGCTGATCCCAGTTTCAATCGGGCGCAAGCCTGAACGATACGCAGCGGTAGTTCAGTCGGTTAGAATACCGGCCTGTCACGCCGGGGGTCGCGGGTTCGAGTCCCGTCCGCTGCGCCATCTTCGCTTCAAGGTCCCTAGAACACCTTGAGGCAAACACAAAAGAAGCGATCTTGTTATCGCTTTTTTTGTGCCTGCCCTGAGGCCATTGCGCCGGGAGGGTAGACCCAGGTTTCAATCGGGCGAAAGCCTGAATGATACGCAGCGGTAGTTCAGTCGGTTAGAATACCGGCCTGTCACGCCGGGGGTCGCGGGTTCGAGTCCCGTCCGCTGCGCCATCTTCGTCTCAAGGCCCCTTTGAACGCCTTGAAGCACAAAAAAAGCGACCTTCGGGTCGCTTTTTTTGTTTCTAGGGCTGAAACCCCCGCCTTTACCCAGATTTACACCAACCTGACAGACTCTTCACCGACCAATGGTTCCTGTGCCTGCCTGCTGTGTTGCACAATAGGCACCTTGTCGACTTACCCGGAATTCGCAATGACCAGATCTTCCGTCTTTGGTGCGCTCGGGCTGGCCCTGGTGCTGGCGGGGGTGGCCGGTTGTTCCTCGAAAAAAACCGCCGTGTACGAGCACGAGAACTTCGATGACTCGGGTACCTTCTCGCGCAGCTTTCCGGTGAGCGATGCCGGCTCTTGCGAGGCCGCCCGGCGTGCCTTGCTCAGCCAGGGCTACATCATTACCAACAGCGGCGCCAACCAGGTGGTGGGCAACAAGAGCTTCCAGCAGAACAGCGAGAACCACCTGCAGATCAGCTTCAACGTAACCTGTGCGCCGGATGTGAGCGACGAACAGCGTTCGACCATGTTCGCCAACGCCCTGCAGGACCGTTATGCGCTGAAAAAGTCCAACACCTCCGCCAGCCTGGGTGTGGGCGTGCTGGGGTCGGTGTCGATGCCGATCGGCTCCAGCGACGACTCGATGGTCAAGGTGGCCAGCGAAACGGTGACGGCGGCGCAGTTCTATGACCGGTATTTCGCCCTGGTAGAGAGCTACCTGCCCAAGCCGAAACCGAAGAAGGTCGAAGAGGCCAAGGTCGAGGCGCCCAAGGTGCAGAAACCCGCGGTGGAACTGGGGCTGCCGGAGCAGGCAGCTGCGAACCCGGTGGCACCTGCCCCGGCTCCGGAAGCCGTACCTGTGGCGCAAGTTGCACCCGCGGCTGCGGCCGTTGCCCCGGCCAGTGAAGCAGCAGCGGCACCGGTGGTGAATGACAGCCAGGGTTCGCAGCCTGTCGCGCCGCCGGCCGAGGCAGCGCCGATTCAGGTGCAGCAGGAAGCCCAGCCTGCCGAGGCCGCGTCGCCTTCCCTTTGACTGTTTGCCTGCACCGGCCTCTTCGCGGGTAAACCCGCTCCCACAGGTACTGCACAGAATTTGAGATCTGTGCAGTACCTGTGGGAGCGGGTTTACCCGCGAAGAGGCCGGTGCAGGCTGTAAACATTCCCTGTTACAGACACCCCGCGATAACTTCCTGAACACCTGCTACGTTTACCACTCATAAGCTTGTCATCATCTCTTCATCCCACCTGCTTAGGCTGAAGGTGATACCTACGAAGACAAAATGAGCAAAGAGGACGCAGGGCAATGGACGAATACCAGGAAGAACTACTCGAAACCCAGGCTTATGAACTGGACACCCCGGAACCGGCTGAAGACGCTACCGAGCTTTAGCCCGCCCGTCGCTGGCTGCGGCGGAACTCCCCCGGTGTAAGGCCTGTCCAGCGCTTGAACGCGCGCTGGAAGGCCTCGGCCGAAGCAAACCCCAACAGATAGGCAATCTCGCCGAAGGCCAGCTCCGTATCCCGGATGTAGGTCTCGGCCAGGTCGCGCCGTGTTTCGTTGAGCAGGTCGCGAAAGCGCGTGCCTTCCTCGGCGAGTTTGCGGCGCAACGTCCAGGTGGGCAGTTGCAGGCGCAGCGCCACTTCTTCCAGGTCCGGTTCACGGCCGCCGTTGAGCAGCGGGCCCAGCAAGTGGGTGATGCGCTCACCCAGGCTGCGCACCCGTGTGAGTTGCAGCAGTTCTGCCTCGCACAGTTGCAGCAGGTGCTGCCAGGTGCTCGGGCAATGCCTGGGGTTGGCCAGTTGCAGGGTTGCGCGGCTTAGCCGCAACTGGTTGCCCTCGGCCTCGAACTGCACGGGTGCGCTGCACAGCGCCTGATAGCGCGCCGCATAGGGGGGCGCGGAAAATTCGATGTCCAGGCGCTCGGCCTGCACCGCTGTGCCAGCCAGATCGGCAAGCTGCGCCAGCCAGCCGGCAAGCAGTGAATCGACCACGAAGCGGTTGTAGGTGTTGTAGGGGCTGATGGAGTAGAAGCGCAACCAGGCACCCTGGGCATCTTCCTCAAAGCTGGAGTGGCCACGGTAGTTGGCTGCGTACAGTGGCTCGAAGCGCAACAGGGTGCGTGCCGCCTCGCCCAGGGTCGGCGCCTGGGCGGCGGTGACCCCGGCCAGGCCGGCATGCGCCAGGCGGCTCAGGCGCCCCATGTGCAGGCCCAATGCGGCCTCGCCACTCAGCTCGATGGCTGCGTGGCCCAGGTGCATGTAGCGCGGGATCGACAAGCGCGCGCCAGCCTCGGCAAGGCGGGGCGTATCCAGGCCATAGCGGCGCAGCAGCGGTTGGGGGTCGTGCCCCAGTTCGCGCAGGGCCTCTGTCAGCGGCTGGACAAAGCCTACCGAAAGCTCGCCCAGGCGTATGCGGGGGCGGGCCATGGGCCTACAGCCACAGGTTCAGCAGGCGGGCGCCATGGCTGGGGGTACCCGCCAGCAATTCACCTGACTGGCGAGCAAAGCCCTGGCCGTCGCTGGCCTGTTCCCAAAACTGCCCGCGCATGAACACGCTCATGCTGCTGACGCTGGCCCCTGCGGCCTCGGTCAGGCGTTGCCAGGCGCTCTGTTCGCTGACTTCACCACGTTGCAGGGGCAGCCCGGCGCTGGCCTGCTGGTGGCGATTGCCGCGCCATGGCGCTTCCCAACTGCCCTTGCCGCTGAGGAACACCGGGTTGGCGATCAGCTGTACCGCTTGTTGTGCCAGTTGCTGGTGGTTCTCCGGGTACCAGCTGTCACTGCCCACCAGCACACCCAGGCGCCCGGCAGGGGTTTGCACCACTTGCAGGGGTTGTTGGTGGCCATTGTGCACGTAGCGGCGGATTTCACTGTCGGGAAACTGTTGGCGCTGTGGCTGGCCGAGCAGTGAGCCATCGCCGGCAAACACCATGCTGGCGTTGAACAGCGGGCCACTGCCGGCATGCAGCACGCCCTGTTTTACGTAGGGTGCGGGCAGCACGATGGAGCCGGCCACCAGGGTGACGCCGAATTCCTTGGCCAAGCCGCCGAACAGCTGCTGGTAGTCCGCAGCCATTTGCTCGGCCTTCATGCGCAGGTGCGCGTCAGCGCGCCGGTCGTCGCCGTCGGCGCCAAGCATGGCCAGACCGTAGCGCAGCGGGTTGCTCAGCTCGAGCCATTGCAAGGCCTCGCGGCTTTGCGTGACCTGATAAAACTCGTTCTTTTCGCCGCGGGCCCACAGCCAGGTACCGATGTGCTCCGGCAGTATGACCACTGTGCGCGGGCTCACCAGCCCCTGGGCACGGGCCTGCTCCAGGTAGGCTGCAAGCTTGCGGTGCAGGCGTTTCAGGTTCTGGTAGTCACTCGGGTACAGCAGCGGCTCGACGCCCAGCAGGTTGCCGTGCTCGCCCGGCACGCCATGGTTGAGTGCCAGCTGGATGCGCAGGTCGGACAGGTAGTGGCCTTCCGGGCGCTGTTGGGTCCAGAAGCCGTAGCCGCACAGGGAGGCGATCATCACCAGCGCCAGGGCGCTTGCCAGGAGTTTTCGCATGAAACAGCACGACGCCTTGAGAAACGGGGTTCCCTAGGGTAGTCCCGCTGTACGGCAGGATCAATAACTTGTCAGTTTCGATCATTGAGCCAATTCAAACGGCTGTTTAATCTCGCTGACAGACAAACGACGGGCCCCGCCGACCAATGAGGTGCCCGCATACCGTGACCACGCCACCAGGGGACCTTTCAATGGCCGCCGACCGCTACCCGCACCTGCTTGCCCCGCTGGACCTGGGCTTTACCACCTTGCGCAACCGCACCCTGATGGGCTCGATGCACACCGGCCTCGAAGAGCGCCCCGGCGGGTTCGAGCGCATGGCTGCGTACTTTGCCGAGCGCGCCCGGGGCGGCGTCGGCCTGATGGTCACTGGCGGCATTGCGCCCAACGATGAAGGCGGGGTGTATTCCGGCGCGGCCAAGCTCAGCACCGAGGAAGAAGCCGACAAGCACCGCATCGTCACCGAAGCGGTGCACGCCGCCGGTGGCAAGGTGTGCCTGCAGATCCTGCATGCCGGGCGCTACGCCTACAGCCCACGGCAGGTGGCACCTAGCGCAATCCAGGCGCCGATCAACCCGTTCAAGCCCAAAGAGCTGGACGAGGAGGGCATCGAGAAACAGATCGCCGACTTCGTCAATTGCGCGGCACTGGCCCAGCGCGCCGGCTACGACGGCGTCGAGATCATGGGTTCGGAAGGTTACTTCATCAACCAGTTCCTTGCCGCCCACACCAATCACCGTACCGACCGGTGGGGCGGCAGTTATGAAAACCGCATGCGCCTGGCGGTGGAAATCGTCAGCCGGGTGCGCGGCGCGGTAGGGCCGAACTTCATCATCATCTTCCGCCTGTCGATGCTCGACCTGGTCGAGGGTGGCAGCACCTGGGACGAGATCGAGCTGCTGGCCAAGGCCATCGAGCAGGCCGGCGCGACCTTGATCAACACCGGCATCGGCTGGCACGAAGCGCGTATCCCGACCATCGCCACCAAGGTGCCGCGTGCGGCGTTTACCAAAGTCACCGCCAAGCTGCGTGGCGTGGTGAGCATTCCGTTGATCACCACCAACCGTATCAATACGCCGGAAGTGGCCGAAGCGGTACTGGCCGAAGGTGATGCCGACATGGTGTCGATGGCCCGGCCGTTCCTGGCCGACCCGGACTTCGTCAACAAGGCAGCGGCTGGCCGTGCCGACGAGATCAACACCTGCATTGGCTGCAACCAGGCCTGCCTGGACCACACCTTCGGCGGCAAACTGACCAGTTGCCTGGTCAACCCGCGAGCCTGCCACGAAACCGAGCTCAACTACCTGCCCGTGCGGGCAGTAAAGCGCATTGCCGTGGTCGGCGCCGGCCCGGCTGGCCTGGCTGCGGCCACCGTGGCGGCCGAGCGGGGCCACGCGGTGACCCTGTTTGATGCCGCCAGCGAAATCGGTGGCCAGTTCAACGTGGCCAAGCGGGTGCCGGGCAAGGAAGAGTTCTTTGAAACCCTGCGCTACTTCCGCAACAAGGTGAAAAGCACGGGCGTGGACCTGCGCCTGAATACCCGTGTCGACGTACAGGCGCTGGTGAGCGGCGGCTACGACGAAATCATCCTGGCCACCGGCATCGCACCGCGTACCCCGGCCATCCCAGGTGTCGAGCATGCCAAGGTGCTCAGCTACCTGGACGTGCTGCTTGAGCGCAAGCCGGTGGGCAAGGCGGTTGCGGTGATTGGTGCGGGTGGCATCGGTTTCGATGTGTCCGAGTACCTGGTGCACGAGGGCGTGGCCACCAGCCAGGACCGTGAGGCGTTCTGGAAGGAGTGGGGCATCGATACCCGTCTTGAGGCGCGTGGTGGCGTGGCCGGGGTCAAGGCCGAGCCGCATGCCCCGGCGCGCCAGGTGTACCTGTTGCAGCGCAAGCAGTCCAAGGTGGGTGATGGCCTGGGCAAGACAACCGGCTGGATTCACCGCACCGGGTTGAAGAACAAGCGGGTGCAGATGCTGAACAGCGTCGAGTACCTGGGTATCGACGATGCCGGTTTGCACATTCGTGTGGCGGATGGCGAGCCGCAGGTGCTGCCGGTGGACAACGTGGTGATCTGCGCCGGGCAGGACCCGCTGCGTGAGCTGCAAGACGGCCTGGTGGCGGCGGGGCAGTCGGTGCACCTGATTGGCGGGGCCGATGTGGCGGCCGAGCTGGATGCCAAGCGGGCGATCAACCAAGGGTCAAGGTTGGCGGCTGAGCTCTGAGATTGCTGGGGCTGCTTTGCAGCCCTTCGCGGGCTTGCCCGCTCCCACAGGGATAGCGCACGCCTGAAGCCAGCGAACGGCCGCACAGCGGCCCCAGGATTTCGCTGGTAAACTCGCACGATGCTTTTCGACTTCCCTCAAGCGCCCCTGCAACCCCTGAACCTGCCTTGGCTGGCAACTGCCAATGTCGAGGCCGCTATCCTGCGGCTGGACCTGATCGACCCGCTGATCAGCGGCAACAAGTGGTTCAAGCTTCGCTATCACCTGCAGCATGCCAGCGCCAGTCACGCCCCGGGCCTGATCAGCCTCGGCGGCAACCATTCCAACCACCTCCACGCCCTGGCCGCCGCTGGCAGACGCTTCGGCTTTGCCACGGCAGGCCTGCTGCGCGGCCACCCCCAGGACACGCCAACCGTGCGTGACCTGCAGGCGCTGGGCATGCAATTGCATTGGCTGGGCTATGGCGGCTACCGCGAGCGCAACCAACCAGGGTTCTGGGAGCCTTGGCAGGCACGCTACCCCGGCTGGCATTGCATCCCCGAAGGCGGCGGCGGGCCGGCCGGTGCACAGGGCTGTGCCCTTATCATGCAGCAGGCGCGGTCGCAGATCTCGGCACTGGGCTGGTCGGGCTACGATGCCTGGTGGCTGGCTGCTGGAACGGGGACTACCTTGGCTGGCCTGGTGCTGGCAGAGGCGGGTGCACATGCCGTACATGGCGCACTGGCTGTGCCCAGGGATCATGGTGTGCCGGAGACGGTGGCAGCATTGGCCGGTGCGCACGGCTACCAGCTACACGACGCATGCCGTGGTGGGTTTGGCAAGTTTGACGATGATCTGCTGGCTTTCATCGCCGAGTGCGAGCAGCACAGCGGTGTACCGCTCGAGGCCCTTTACACCGGCAAGGCCCTGCTCGCCCTGCGTGGTCAGGTCGAGGCCGGGCTGTTTGCGCCCGGCACCCGCCTGATCGTTGTGCATACCGGTGGCCTGCAGGGCCGGCGCGGTTACTTGAAGGGCAGCATGCGCAGCAGCGTGTTGTCGCGCTGCACATAGTGGTGATACAGACCGGCCACCGCGTGCAGGCCGATTAACCAGTAGCCCCAGCTGCCCACGCGTTCATGCCAGCCTTTGATGAACTTGGCCTGGTCCGGGTCCGGGCCGATCAGGTGCGGCAGCTCCAGGCCGAAGAACGGCACGGGTTTGTCGGCGGCGCTGAGGATCAGCCAGCCGGCCAGTGGCATGCCGATCATCAGCAGGTACAGCGCCAGGTGCATCAGGTGCGCAAGCCCGGTCTGCCAGGCCGGCGGTTTGGGCACGATGGGCGGGGTAGGGCGGCTCAGGCGCATGGCCAGGCGCAGCCAGACCAGCACGAACACGCTGAGCCCGAGCATGAAGTGCAGGTCTTTCATCAGGTTGCGTTCGGCACTGTCCTTGGGAAACAGGCCACGCAGTTCGATCAGCGCATAGACAGCGGCCAGTAGCACCAGCATCAGCCAATGCAGGGCGATAGACAGGCGCGCGTAATGGGTCGCGGGGTTGGATGAAGCCATGATCGGTCCTCGTCATCAGGTCGGAAAGGCGCTCTTGCTGGCGCTCAGGTACCACTGTAATGGTTACCAGAAACAAATCTTTGCGCTGGGTCTGTGAAAATTGTGTTGCCAGCACCGGCCCTATCGCCGGCAAGCCAGCTCCCACAGGTACGACGATGAGCCTGGGGCCTGTGCAGTACCTGTGGGATCTGGCTTGCCGGCGATAGGGCCGGTACAGGTAACATCAGGCACCGGGTACGTGCGGCCAGTCATCAGCCACGAGGAACACCCGCTCTGCCTCCTGCCAGGCACCCTCAGCATCAGGCTCCAACCTCACCAGCAGCTGCGCCGGCGCCTGCCGCTCCAGCACATGCAACCAGGCCGCAAACTGCTCCACGGTCCAGCCTTCGCCTGCCTCGATCCGCGCAGGTGCCAGCCAGGCATGACGCTGCAAGGGCTGCCAATGCTCACCCTCTGCCATGACCCATTCCCGCCGCCGCACCCAGCGCCCACGCAAGTGCTGCGGGTTGGCGGCTGCGGGTGGCTCGGCATGCCCAGGCCAGGGATAGAACAGATAGCCACCCAGCCACACGTGTGCCTGCACCTGCTCAACCCCCAACCGGGCCAGCACCTCGCGGCTGTGCGCCCCGTCAGACATCGGCAACTGGTGCCCCTTCAGGTGCGCAAGTTTGCTCCCCAGGCGGTCATGGCACCCAGGCCCCAGCCAGGCATGCGGGTCGTGCCCGGCGTCTTGCGGCCCCAGGTACAACTTGATCGCCAGTTCCAGGTGGTGCACACCGTCGCGGTCGCGCAGCACTACGTCCAGTTCGCCCAGGGTGTGGCCACCGTCACGGATTGCCAGGTTGGCCGCCAGCAGCTCGATGCCGGGTGCCTGGCCCAGGGCAAATTGCCACAGCCGTTCGTAGTAAAGCCCCAGCCGCCGGCTGCCGAGCTTTGCCAGCCACTCGCGCAACGGGCCATCGTCGGCATCCAGCGCTCGCAACCAGCCTTCGAGACGCTGCGGCTGCTGCGCCCAGAGGCTGCCCGTCAGCGGGTGGCGCTGGGGGCAGGGCGGGGTGCTGAGCAGGGGCGGCGACAGCAAGGCCCAGGCCAGGTCGCGCACGGCGGGGCGGCGTAGCTGCCGGGGCAGATCGTTGAGCAGGGCGAATGGCATCATCCAGCGAGCATAGCCGGTTTGCCGCTGCCCGGTGGTTTCGCCCATAATCGGTTCATCGTCACCCGTCGCAGAGCCCCGCAGGAGCCCCATGGAGCAATTTCGCAATATCGGTATCATCGGCCGCCTTGGCAGCTCGCAGGTGCTCGACACCATTCGCCGACTGAAAAAATTCCTCCTCGATCGCCACTTGCATGTGATTCTCGAGGACACCATTGCCGAAGTGCTACCCGGCCATGGCCTGCAAACCTCCACCCGCAAGCTGCTGGGCGAGGTCTGTGACCTGGTCATCGTGGTCGGCGGCGACGGCAGCCTGCTGGGCGCTGCACGCGCCCTGGCCCGGCACAACATTCCGGTGTTGGGCATCAACCGTGGCAACCTGGGTTTCCTCACCGACATCCGCCCCGACGAGCTGGAAGAGAAAGTTGCCGAAGTGCTCGACGGCCATTATCTGGTGGAAAACCGCTTCCTGCTGCAGGCTGAGGTGCGTCGCCACCACGAAGCCATCGGCCAGGGGGATGCGTTGAACGACGTGGTGCTGCACCCAGGCAAGTCCACGCGCATGATCGAGTTCGAGATCTACATCGACGGCCAGTTCGTCTGCAGCCAGAAGGCTGACGGCCTGATCGTCGCCACCCCCACCGGTTCCACCGCCTACGCGCTGTCGGCCGGTGGCCCGATCATGCACCCCAAGCTCGATGCCATCGTTATCGTGCCGATGTACCCGCACACCTTGTCGGGCCGGCCGATCGTGGTCGACGGCAACAGCGAACTGAAGATCGTGGTGTCCAAGGACCTGCAGATCTACCCGCAAGTGTCCTGTGACGGCCAGAACCACTTCACCTGCGCCCCCGGCGACACCATCACGGTGAGCAAGAAGCCGCAGAAGCTGCGCCTGATCCACCCGCTGGACCACAATTACTACGAGGTCTGCCGCACCAAACTGGGTTGGGGCAGCCGTTTGGGGAGCAGGGACGACTGATGCTCGATCCGGCGCGAAGTTTCGACATCATCGGCGACGTGCACGGCTGTGCACTGACCCTTGAACGCCTGCTCGACGCCCTCGGTTACAAGCGTGTGGCCGGCGTGTGGCGCCACCCGCGGCGCCTGGCGCTGTTCCTGGGCGATATCGTCGACCGCGGGCCACGCATTCGCGAAGCGCTGCATATCGTCCATGACATGGTCGAGGCCGGCCAGGCGTTCTGCATCATGGGCAACCACGAGTACAACGCCCTGGGCTGGGTCACCCCGGCGCTGCCCGGCAGCGGCAAGGCCTTTGTGCGCGAGCACACGCCGCGCCATGCCCGGCTGATCGACGAAACCCTGACGCAGTTCGCCCACCACCCCGGCGACTGGCACGACTTCGTCAACTGGTTCTACCAACTGCCGCTGTTCATCGACGCCGGGCGCTTTCGCCTGGTGCACGCCTGCTGGGACCCGCGGTTGATCGAGCCGTTGCGCCAGCAATACCCCGACGGGCGCATCGATGAACACTTCATCCAGGCCTCGGCGGTAAGTGGCAGTTTTGCCGACACGGTGTGCAACCGCCTGTTGCGCGGCACCGACATGCGCCTGCCGGACGGCCTGACGTTGACCGGCGGCGACGGCCTGACCCGCGCGTTTTTCCGCACCAAGTTCTGGGAAGAAGACCCGCAAACCTACGGCGACATCGTGTTCCAGCCCGATGCCCTGCCCGAGGAGGTGGCCAGCACACCGCTCAGCCACAGCCAGAAAAACGCATTGCTGCGCTATGCCGAAGACGAGCCCCTGCTGTTCGTTGGCCACTACTGGCGCAGCGGCCGGCCTGCGCCGATCCGCGCCAACCTGGCCTGCCTGGACTACAGTGCCGTGCTCTACGGCAAGCTGGCGGCTTACCGGCTGGATGATGAAACCCGTATCGACCCGCACAAGTTCGTCTGGGTCGACGTCGACCGCCCACAGGCCAACCAATGAACATTATCGAAGTGATGCGCCTGCCGCTGTCGGTCGACCTCAGCGGCTTCGTCCACTTGCTGCAGCGCCTGCAGGTGCCGCACCGGGTAAGCGAGGAGGGCGATGTCCAGGTACTTTGGGCCCCCGACACGCTGGTCGAGGACGTACTGCAACTCTACCAGCGCTACCCGGACGGCAATGCCGATACCCAGGCGGTAGAGCAACCTGAGGGAGCGGGGCCCGCGAATAGCCCCACACAACCCTCCCTGGTAGAACAGGCCAAAGCCTGCAAAATCACCACCCTCACCCTGCTGCTGTGTTTCATCGTCGCCGGCCTCACCAGCCTGGGCGACAACTTCACCACCATCAGCTGGTTCACCTTCCTCGACTTCCGCGTCCAGGGCGACTACCTGTACTTCAGTTCGCTGGCGCAAGTTCTGAACGAAGGCCAGTGGTGGCGCCTGGTATCGCCCATGCTGCTGCACTTCGGTGTGCTGCACCTGGCCATGAACAGCCTGTGGTACTGGGAGCTGGGCAAGCGTATCGAACTGCGCCAGGGCCCCTGGATGCTGCTGGGCCTGACCCTGCTATTCAGCCTGGTGTCCAACCTGGCCCAGCACTACACCAGCGGGCCGAGCCTGTTCGGCGGCCTGTCCGGCGTGCTGTACGGCTTGCTCGGGCATATCTGGCTGTATCAGTGGCTGGCGCCCAACCGTTACTTCAACCTGCCCAAGGGCGTGCTGGTGATGATGCTGATCTGGCTGGTGGTATGCCTGACCGGTGTGGTCGGCACGCTGGGCCTCGGCCAGATCGCCAACGCCGCCCATGTTGGCGGGTTGCTCATCGGATGCCTGACCGGGCTCTTGGGTGGGGCGCTGGCCCGGCGTAAACTGTCGGCTTGAATCAGGAGACACTATGTCCACTTTCGCGCAAATGATTGAAAACATCACACCGGAAATCTACGAGAGCCTGAAACTGGCCGTGGAAATCGGCAAATGGTCCGATGGCCGCAAGCTCACCGCCGAGCAAAAAGAGCTGTCGCTCCAAGCCGTGATCGCCTGGGAGATCCAGAACCTGCCCGAAGACCAGCGCACCGGCTACATGGGCCCGCAGGAATGCGCATCGAAGTCTGCGCCGATCGCCAACATTCTGTTCAAATCGGACTCGGTACATTGATCGAACTCGCTCGTGGCTCGTTGAGCAAAATGGCGGTAAGCCTGCAGGCACCGGTGGTGCAATACAGCTTCCGCCTGGATGACACGCAGGTGCCGGTCAACCCGCTGATCGGCCAGCGCCTGCGCCTGGAATACCTCGGCGCCATTCACTGCAACCACTGCGGCAAGCGCACCAAGACCAGCTTCAGCCAGGGGTACTGCTACCCGTGCATGACCAAGCTGGCCCAGTGCGATGTGTGCATCATGGCCCCGGAAAAATGCCACTACGACGCCGGCACCTGCCGCGAGCCGTCGTGGGGTGAACAGTTCTGCATGACCGACCACGTGGTCTACCTCGCCAACTCGTCGGGGATCAAGGTCGGCATCACCCGCGCCACCCAGCTGCCCACCCGCTGGCTCGACCAGGGCGCCAGCCAGGCCCTGCCGATCATGCGCGTGTCTACCCGCCAGCAATCAGGCCTGGTCGAAGATGTGCTGCGCAGCCAGGTGCCAGACCGCACCAACTGGCGCGCGCTGCTAAAAGGCGATGCCGAGGTGCTCGACCTGCCCGCCATTCGTGAGCAGATCTTCGACGCCTGCGCCGACGGCTTGCGCGAGCTGCACGGGCGCTTTGGCCTGCAGGCGATCCAGCCGCTGCCCGACGCTGAAGTGGTGCAGATGAAGTACCCGGTCGAGGCCTACCCGAAAAAGATCGTCAGCTTCAACCTCGACAAGGACCCGGTGGCCGAAGGCACGCTGCTGGGCATCAAGGGCCAGTACCTGATCTTCGACACCGGTGTGATCAATATTCGCAAGTACACGGCCTACCAGTTGGCCGTGCTCCAGTAAAAAGGACCTGCACATGCGTACCGAACAACCGCAAGTGATCTACCTGAAGGATTACCAGGCGCCCGAGTACCTGATCGACGAGACGCACCTGACCTTCGAGCTGTTCGAGGACCACACCCTGGTTCACGCGCAACTGGTGATGCGCCGCAACCCGGCACGCGGTGCCGGCTTGCCGCCTTTGGTGCTCGACGGCCAGCAGCTGGAACTGCTGCGCGCTGCGCTGGACGACCAGCAATTGCAGGCGGGCGATTACCAGCTCGAAGCCGACAGCCTGACGCTGCACCCCAAGGCCGAGCAGTTCACCCTCGACACCAGCGTGAAAATCCACCCCGAGAGCAACACCGCGCTGGAAGGCCTGTACAAGTCGGGCAAGATGTTCTGCACCCAGTGCGAGGCCGAGGGCTTCCGCAAGATCACCTACTACCTCGACCGCCCGGACGTGATGAGCGCCTTCACCACCACGGTGATCGCCGAGCAGCATCGCTACCCGGTGTTGTTGTCGAACGGCAACCCGACGGGCAGCGGGCCGGCCGAGGATGGCCGCCACTGGGCCACCTGGGAAGACCCGTTCAAGAAGCCGGCCTACCTGTTCGCGCTGGTGGCCGGTGACCTGTGGTGCGTCGAGGACACCTTCACGCGCCAGTCTGGCCGTGATGTGATGCTGCGCATCTATGTCGAGCCCGAGAACCTCGACAAGTGCGACCACGCCATGGTCAGCCTGAAGAAGTCCATGCGCTGGGACGAAGAAGTCTATGGCCGCGAGTACGACCTGGACATCTTCATGATCGTTGCGGTCAACGACTTCAACATGGGCGCCATGGAAAACAAGGGCCTGAACATCTTCAACTCCAGCTGTGTGCTGGCCCGTGCCGAAACCGCCACCGATGCTGCGCACCAGCGCGTCGAAGGCGTGGTCGCCCACGAGTACTTCCACAACTGGTCGGGTAACCGTGTCACCTGCCGTGACTGGTTCCAGCTGTCGCTCAAGGAAGGCTTCACGGTGTTCCGCGATGCCGAGTTCAGCGCCGACATGAACTCGCGCACGGTCAAGCGCATCGAAGACGTCGCCTACCTGCGCACCCACCAGTTCGCCGAAGACGCCGGCCCCATGGCCCACCCCGTGCGCCCGGACAGCTTCATCGAAATCTCCAACTTCTACACCCTGACCGTGTACGAGAAGGGCGCCGAAGTGGTGCGCATGGTCCGTACCCTGCTGGGTAACGAAGGCTTCCGCAAAGGCAGCGACCTGTACTTTGAACGCCATGATGGCCAGGCGGTGACCACCGACGACTTCATCAAGGCCATGGAAGACGCCAACGGTGTCGACTTCACCCAGTTCAAGCGCTGGTACAACCAGGCCGGCACTCCGCGCCTGGAAGTGGGCGAGGCTTATGACGCTGCAGCGCAGACCTACAGCCTGACCTTCCGCCAGAGCTGCCCGCAAACCCCGGACAAGGCCGAGAAGCTGCCGTTCGTGATCCCGGTCGAGCTGGGCCTGCTGGACGCCGAAGGCAATGACCTGCCGCTGCGCCTGGCCGGTGAAGCCGCTGCTGGCGGCACCAGCCGCGTGCTGTCGGTGACCGAGGCCGAGCAGACCTTCACCTTCGAAGGTATCCAGGCCAAGCCGTTGCCCTCGCTGCTGCGTGGCTTCAGTGCGCCGGTGAAGCTCAGCTTCCCTTACGACCGCGACCAGCTGATGTTCCTGATGCAGCACGACAGCGACGGCTTCAACCGCTGGGAAGCGGGCCAGCAGCTGTCGGTGCAGGTACTGCAAGAACTGATCGGCCAGCATCAACGCGGCGAAGCCCTTAAACTCGACCAGCGCCTGATCACGGCCCTGGGCACCGTGCTGGGCAACGAGTCGCTGGACGCCGCCATGGTTGCCGAAATGCTTTCGCTGCCGGGAGAGGCCTACCTCACCGAAATCAGCCAGGTGGCCGACGTCGACGCCATCCACGCTGCCCGTGAGTTCGCCCGCCAGCAGATCGCCGCACAGCTGTTCGACGCCCTGTGGGCGCGCTACCAGGCCAACCGTGACGTGTCGCGCAGCACCGCTTATGTGGCCTCTGCCGAGCACTTCGCCCGCCGTAGCCTGCAGAACATCGCGCTGTCCTACCTGATGCAGAGCGGCAAGCCGCAGGTGCTGGAAGCGACCCTGGAGCAGTTCGATCAGTGCGACAACATGACCGAACGCCTCACGGCCCTGGCGGTGCTGGTGAATTCGCAGTTCGAAGCCGAGAGGGCCAAGGCCCTGGAAGCTTTTGCCGAGCACTTCAAGGACAACCCGCTGGTCATGGACCAGTGGTTCAGCGTGCAGGCGGCCAGCGCGCTGCCGGGCGGGCTGGCGCGGGTCAAGGCGTTGATGCAGCACCCGGCATTCACCCTGAAGAACCCGAACAAGGTACGTGCGCTGATTGGTGCCTTTGCCGGGCAGAACCTGGTCAACTTCCATGCGGCGGATGGTTCGGGCTACCGTTTCCTGGCGGACTTGGTCATCGAGCTGAATGCGCTGAACCCGCAGATTGCCTCGCGGCAACTGGCGCCGCTGACCCGCTGGCGCAAGTATGACGATGCGCGTCAGGCACTGATGAAGGGAGAGCTGGAGCGGATTCTGGCTTCGGGTGAGCTGTCCAGTGATGTGTATGAAGTGGTGAGCAAGAGCCTGGCTTGAGTTTTCTGTAGTCAGTGCCGGCCTCTTCGCGGGTAAACCCGCTCCCACAGGTACTTCACCGCTTTCATGGATGGTGTAGCACCTGTGGGAGCGGGTTTACCCGCGAAGCTTTTTGGGCCGACAACAAAACATAACACCCCGCCCGTTGTATCCCCGCCAACATCCCCCTACGATCCCCTCAAGCTATTGCAGGCCTCTAGATCAGGCTTTTCGCAGTACCTGCAATGCATTGACCCACCAACAAGAACACAACAAGGGGGCAGTCATGAGGGAACAGCTACGGGCGCCAGCCAGGCGTGGTGCCTGGCCATGGGCGGCCAGCGCAGTGCTGGCACTGGCATTGGGGGTGTGGGCCGACAGCGCCCAGGCCGCCGCCGCCGACGAATACTCCACCGAATCGGCCAAGGCCAGCCAAAGCCTGCTGATCGGTGCCACCCATGCTGGCAAGCGCCTGGTGGTGGTGGGTGATCGCGGCCACATCCTGTTCTCCGACGACCAGGGCAGTACCTGGACCCAGGCCCGGGTACCCACCCGGCAGCTGCTCACCGCCGTGTTCTTCCTCGACGACAAGCGCGGCTGGGCGGTGGGCCATGATGCGCAGATCCTCGTCAGCAGCGACGGCGGGGCCACCTGGACCAAGCAGTACGAAGACCTTGCCCGTGAAGCCCCATTGCTCGATGTCGCCTTCCTCGACGCCCAGCACGGCTTTGCCGTGGGTGCCTACGGCGCCTTGCTGGAAACCACAGACGGCGGGCAGCACTGGCAAGACGTGGCCGAACGCCTGGACAACCCTGACCAGTTGCACCTGAACGGTATCGCGCGGGTGCGTGACGCCGGCCTGTTCATCGTAGGCGAGCAGGGTGGCATGTTCCGCTCCGCCGACAACGGCCAGACCTGGGCCAAGGTCCAGGGCCCGTACGAGGGCTCGCTGTTCGGCGTGATCGGCACCGCCCAGTCACACGCCTTGCTGGCCTACGGCCTGCGCGGCAACCTGTTCCGTTCCACCGATTTTGGCGACAGCTGGCAGCCGATCGAACTCAAGGTCGCGCGCGGCAACCTCGAATTCGGCCTGGCAAGCGCTACGCTTCTGGATGATGGCACCCTGGTGCTGGTCGGCAACGGCGGCAGCGTGCTGCGCAGTGCCGATGGCGGCCAGACCTTCACCGTGTACAACCGCGCCGACCGCATCGCTCTGGCTGGCGTCAGCGGCCTGGCCAATGGCGGCCTGCTGCTGGTAGGGCAGGGCGGTGTACACCTGGCGGATGCCCAGGGTGCCGAGGGGGCGAGCCGATGACCAGCAGGGAGAGCATTACCATGCACCCGCACCACCAGGACAAGCCCACGCTGCTCGAGCGCCTGATCTTCAACAACCGCCCCGTGGTCATCGCGCTGTGCGTGCTGGTGAGCATTTTCCTGTTCTGGCAGGCCACGCAGATTCGCCCGTCTACCAGCTTTGAAAAAATGATCCCGCTGCAGCACCCGTTCATCGAGCAGATGATGGAACACCGCAACGACCTGGCCAACCTGGGCAACACCGTGCGCATTTCGGTGGAAGCGGTGAATGGCGACATCTTCGACAAGGACTACATGGAGACCCTGCGCCAGGTTCATGACGAGGTGTTCTACATCCCCGGCGTCGACCGTGCCGGGCTGAAGTCGCTGTGGAGCCCCAGCGTGCGCTGGAGCGAGGTGACCGAAGAGGGCTTTTCCGGTGGCGAGGTGATCCCTAACACTTACAACGGCTCACAGGATAGCCTCGACACCCTGCGCGACAATGTGCTCAAGTCCGGGCAGGTGGGGCGCCTGGTGGGTAACAATTTCAAGTCCAGCATCGTCGACGTGCCGCTGCTGGAGAGCTACCCCGACCCGCAGGACCCAGGCAAGCAGGTGAAGCTGGACTACCAGCAGTTCTCGCACCTGCTGGAAGAGAAGATCCGCGACAAGTTCCAGGCGCAGAACCCCAATGTGAAAATCCACATTGTCGGGTTCGCCAAGAAGGTCGGTGACCTGATCGACGGCCTGGTGATGGTGGCGATGTTCTTCGGCGTCGCCCTGGCCATTACCTGGGTGCTGTTGTACTGGTTCACCTGGTGCATCCGCAGCACCATCGCCGTGCTCATCACCACCCTGGTGGCGGTGGTCTGGCAGCTGGGGCTGATGCATGCGGTGGGCTTTGGCCTGGACCCTTACTCGATGCTGGTGCCGTTCCTGATCTTCGCCATCGGCATTTCCCACGGGGTGCAGAAGATCAACGGCATCGCCTTGCAGTCGAGTGATGCCGACAACGCCCTCACGGCGGCCAGGCGCACCTTCCGCCAGCTGTTCCTGCCGGGCATGATCGCCATCCTCGCCGACGCGGTGGGCTTCATTACCCTGCTGATCATCGACATCGGGGTGATTCGCGAACTGGCCATCGGCGCCTCCATCGGCGTAGCGGTGATCGTGTTCACCAACCTGATCCTGCTGCCGGTGGCCATTTCCTATGTCGGCATCAGCAAGAAGGCCATCGAGCGCAGCAAGAAGGACGCCACCCGCGAGCACCCGTTCTGGCGCCTGCTGTCGAACTTTGCCAGTGCCAAAGTGGCGCCGGTGTCTGTCACCCTGGCGCTGGTCGCCTTCGCAGGTGGCCTTTGGTACAGCCAGAACCTGAAGATCGGCGACCTCGACCAGGGCGCGCCGGAGCTGCGCCCCGACTCGCGCTACAACCAGGACAACAGCTTCATCATCAGCAACTACTCGACCAGTTCCGACGTGCTGGTGATCATGGTCAAGACCCCGCCGGAGCAGTGCTCGGTCCACTCGACCATGGCGCCGATCGACGAGCTGATGTGGACCATGCAGAACACCCCGGGTGTGCAGTCGGCGATTTCCCTGGTGACCGTGTCCAAGCAGGTGATCAAGGGCATGAACGAGGGCAGCCTGAAATGGGAAACCCTGTCGCGTAACCCGGACATCCTCAACAACTCCATCGCCCGTGCCGACGGCCTGTACAACGGTGACTGCTCGCTGGCGCCGGTGCTGGTGTTCCTCAACGACCACAAGGCCGAGACCCTGGAGCGGGTTACCGCCGTGGCCAAGGCGTTTGCCGACAGCCACAACAAGGAAGGCCTGCAGTTCCTGCTGGCAGCGGGCAACGCCGGGATCGAGGCGGCGACCAACGAAGTGATCAAGTCGGCCGAGCTGACCATCCTGATACTGGTGTACATCTGCGTGGCGGTGATGTGCCTGATCACCTTCCGCTCGTTCGCCGCCACCCTGTGCATCGTCCTGCCGCTGGTACTGACCTCGGTGCTGGGCAATGCGCTGATGGCCTACATGGGCATTGGGGTGAAGGTGGCGACCTTGCCGGTGGTGGCGCTGGGCGTGGGGATTGGCGTGGATTACGGCATCTACATCTACAGCCGGCTGGAAAGCTTCCTGCGTGCCGGGTTGCCGTTGCAGGAGGCCTATTACCAGACCCTGCGCTCCACGGGTAAAGCCGTGTTGTTTACTGGCTTGTGCCTGGCCATCGGCGTGTGCACCTGGATCTTCTCGGCGATCAAGTTCCAGGCTGATATGGGGCTGATGCTGACCTTCATGCTGCTGTGGAACATGTTTGGCGCGCTGTGGCTGCTGCCGGCGCTGGCACGGTTCCTGATAAAGCCGGAGAAGATGGTGGGCAAGGAAGGTGGGTCCATTTTCGCCCATTGAATCGCAAGGGGGCCGCTTTGCGGCCCATCGCGACACAAGGCCGCTCCTACAGGAGGTTCGCGTTCCATTGTAGGAGCGGCCTTGTGTCGCGATTGGGCTGCGAAGCAGCCCCAGGGTTATAATGCCAACTTATTTCAGATTGGTACCCCCATGTCCCCCCTCGCCACCGCCCTGCAGTCCTGCGACATGCTCCTGATCGACGGCCTGCACGCCTTCGATTTCACCGCCGACGCATCCGGCCTCACCGTCGAATGCATGGACGGTCGCCAGCTGCGCCGCTGGTCCTTCACCCCCGAACAAGTCACCGCCGCTGTCGCCACTGGTGATGAGTGGCAACTCAACGATGCCAACGGCGAGCATCGGCTAGTCTGTATGAGTGCCTTTCGCGCCCCGGATGATGACCAAGATGAACCGGATCTGGACGAGCCTGCTGACCGCTAGCCTGATGAGCCTCACAATCAATTCCTACGCCGCTACCTTGCTGGTGGGCAGCTACACCGATGGTGCCAGCCAGGGCATCTACCGCTATCAGTTCGACGACAAGGCCGGCCATATCGACCCCACGCCCTTGCAGGTGGTGAAGAGCGTCAGCCCTTCGTGGCTGGTGTTGTCCGCCGACCAGCGTCAGCTGTTCGCGGTGAATGAGACCCCGCAGGGCCACGCCAGCAGTTTCAGCATCAGCAGCAAAGGCGAAATCAAGCCGCTCAACCAGGTGGCCACCCAGGGCGACGAGCCCACCCACGCCAGCCTCAGCCGTGACCAGCGCTTCCTGTTCGTGGCCAACTACGCGGTCAACCCCGCCCCCGGTGGCAGCCTGGTGGTGATCCCGGTGGCCAAGGACGGCAAGCTCAAGCCCCCGGTGCAACAGGCCCGGCACAAGGCGAGCGGGGTCAACGCTGAGCGCCAGGCCGGTGCCCACGTGCATTCGCTGGTGCTGTCACCGGACGGCCAGCACCTGTACGCCAGCGACCTGGGTGCCGACAAGGTGTTCATCTACCGCTACGACGGTGCCAGTGCGGACCACCCGCTGACAGCGGCGATACCTGCGTCCGTGGCCTTGCCGCCGGGCAGCGGGCCGCGACACCTGCTGTTCGACGCCAAGGGCCGGCACGCCTACCTCACCCTGGAGATGAACGCCGAGGTGGTGGTGTTCGATGTGCAGGACGGCAACCTGGTGGAACGCCAGCGCTTACCCCTGACCGAGCGCCAGGAGGTAGCAGCGAGGGCGGCAGGTGGCTTGCACCTGTCGGCGGACGGGCGTTTCCTGTACGTGAGCAACCGCGGCACGGCCAACGAGATTGTCGTGTTTGGCGTGGGGAAGGAAAACGGTCAGTTGACGTTCCTGCAGCGTCGTTCGGTGGAAGGCGATCATCCCCGGGAATTCGCCCTGGCCCCGAGTGACAACTTCCTGCTGGTGGCCAACCAGAAGAGCAACCAGATCGTGGTGATACGCCGCGACCCACGCAGTGGCAAGCTGCTGGAGACGGTGCAGACGCTGAAGCAGGATGCACCCTCGGACCTCAAGTTCATCGAGTGATATCGATCAGCGTGATAATCGGTACTGCCGCAATGAATTTTTGCGTGCGGCCTTGGCGGCGTAAGTTTGACCCAAGGCCCAAACGGGCCACCGTCAAACCACCGCCGTCGAGGTCAGCCCAGATGAACTTCAATCTCTTCCCGGTTATTGCCGCATCCGCCATTTCCGCATCGGTCGTACTGCCTGCGCATGCCCATGCCGACAGCAGCAAGGCTTCTGCCACCCACAGCTACACCGAGCAATACCTGCGCCAGAGCGCCCACTTCCATGCCGCCCTGAGTGGCAAACAGCAGCACTGAGCCTTGTGCGGTCTCCTACGAGGGATCGTGTGAACTCATTTGGCCATGACTGACCTGAACAGCTCCGACGCCAACCACCCCTCCAGCCAGCTCCGCACTCGCGGATAAGCTGCCTCGGCGAACCACTGCGGTTCGACCCCGGCAAACTGGCGCATCAGGGGTAGCAACGCGGCATCGGCAATGCTCGGGTGGTCGGCCAGCAGGTAGGGTCGTCCTGCCAGCAGGCCTTCGAGCTCCGCCAGCCAGGTTTCAGCCTGCTGGCGGTAATGCTCGCGGGAATGCTGCGGGTAACGCTCGGCATACTTGTACAGGTTCACTTGGGCCTTGAACGTGCCGTCGTTGCGCGCAATCAGCGCTTCAGCCTGCTGCGCCGCCGCAGGGTCGGCCTGTAGTCGCCAGTCCTGCGGGTCGTTTTGCGTCAGCGCCCAGCGCATGATGTCCAGGCTTTCTTCCAGTACCCCGGCACCGGTATCCAGCACCGGCACCGTGCCCTTGGGCGACAAGGCCAGCAGTGCTGCCGGCTTGTTCTTCATCGCCACCTCACAGATTTCCACCTCGCACCCTGCATAACGCAAGGCCAGGCGCGCGCGCATGGCCCAGGGGCAGCGGCGGAACGAGTAGAGGATCACCCGCACACCTCCACGTCACTCAGGCCATTGCCTTGGCGACGCACCTGGATCTGCACCGGGATGCGCTCGTGCATTTCCTGCACGTGGGAAATCACCGCCACTTTTCGGCCCTGAGCCTGCAAGCCGTCGAGGGCGTCCATGGCCAGTTGCAGCGACTCGGGGTCGAGGCTGCCGAAGCCTTCGTCGATGAACAGCGATTCGATGCGCAGGGTGCTGGAGGCCATCGAGGCCAGGCCCAGGGCCAGGGCCAGCGAGACCAGGAAGGTTTCCCCGCCCGACAGCGAGTGCACCGAGCGCAGTTCGTCGCCCATTTCGGTGTCCAGCACCAGCAGGCCCAGCGCACTACCGCCGCGCTTGAGGCGGTAGCGGCGGGCCAGCTGGCGCAGCTGGGTGTTGGCGTGGTGCAGCAGCAGGTCGAGGTTGTAGCCCTGGGCGATCTTGCGGAACACATCCCCCGAGGCCGAACCGATCAGGGCGTTCAAGCGGGCCCATCGTTGCCATTGCTGATGGGCCTGTTCGATTTCTGCCGCCAACGCCTGGTGTGCCTGCTGGCGACGCTGGTCGTCGGCCTGCTGTGCACGCAGTTCGGCGCACTGCTGCTCGTGGCCGGCCAGGCGCTCGCGCAGCCCGCTCAGGGCTTGCTCCAGGGCTTCGGCCGAGGTGTCCACGGTCATTTGTGCGGCGTGTTGTTGCAGGCGTTGTTCACGTTCCTGCAGCAATACGCGGCCTTGTTCGATGGCTTTCTCGGCGTTTTGCAGGTGCTGGCGCAGTTCACTGACTTGCGCATCGTCCATGGCCAGCAAGCGATCCAGGCCTGCGTCATCCAGTTCCGGGTGCTCGCTGCGCCATTGGGCGATCTGGCCCTGCAACTGCTTGCACTCGGCGTCCAGCGCCTGTTGCTGCTGGACGTTGGCCTTGAGCTCACTGGCCAGTTGCACCCCCTGGGTGCGCAGGTCTTGCAGGCGCTGGGCGGTGTCGGCGTCCAGGGCGCGGGCTTGCTCCAGCGAGGTGTCCATGTGCTGCTGCCAGGCTTCTGCACTGGAGTGTTCACCCAGCAGTTCGCCGAGCGAAGCCTGGGCTTGCAGGCGTTGTTCGTCGAGGGCGGTCAGTTGCTGCTGCAACTGCTGCTGGCCTTGCACGCGCGCCTGTTGCTGGTCGCGCAACTTGTCCAGCTGTGCCTGTCGGGCTTGTTGTTCTTCCAGTTCGTCCTTGCGCTGCTCGAGTTGCTGCAGGCGCTGGGCAATCTGCTGGTCGAGGGCGAGGAAGGCATTCGCCGGGTCTTCGTTGAGGGCCTTGAGCGCTTCCTCGGGCAATACGCCTGCGAGGTCGCTCAGCCCCTGCTGCAACTGCTGCTCATCGTTGGCCAGGGCTTGGTGCTGTTGCTCCAGGTGACGCTGGGCCTGCTGCTGGGCGTCGTGGGCAGCCTGCAGTTGCTGGTTGAGGCGGGCGGCGTCTTTTTGCAGGGCGAGCAGGGCGCTCTGGCGCTTCTCGTCCTGGCCGATTTCTTCGTCCAGGCGCCGCAACTGGCCGTCGAGCCAGGTGCTACGGGCCTTGTCGTCCTGCGGAGCGAGGGCCGGCCACAGGCTGTGAGCCTGTAGCTGGGCCACCAGCGGTTGCAGCTGTTCACCCAGTTGTTGCAGTTGCTGTTGGTAGTCCTTGAGCTGTGCGTTGACCACACCCAGCTGGGTACGCAGTTCCACCAGCTTGGTGTTGAGGCTTTCGACCTGCTTCTGCGCGGCGTCTTCTTCGGCCTGGTCATGGCGACCCAGGCTTTGCAGCAGGGCTTCGGGCTGATGGAACGGGTGCTCGGCGCTGCCGCACACGGGGCAGGGTTCGCCGTCGCGCAGTTGGCCGCGCAGTTCTTCGACGCTGGTATTACGCGCCAGGCGCTGGCGCTGCAGCAGCTGGCGGGTGAGGGTCAGCGCTTGTTCGGCGGCCTCCAGCTCGGTTTTGGCGGCGGTGCCTTCGGTAATCAGTTGCTGGCGTTGCTGCATCGCCTGCTGCTGCCGTTCACGCACGGCATCCAGCTGCTGGCGCAGCTCTTGTTCACGGCCATGCAGGCGCGACAGCTCCTCGACGGCGCGTTGCTGCTTGCGGTTGTCCTGCAGCATGCCACCGAGCAGGTCGATTTGTTCGGCAAGCGCCTGGGGTTCGGCCTTGGCCTCGCGGAACAGCAGGTCGTAGGCGTCGCGCTCGGCCTGCAAGTGTGCATTGGCCTGGCTGGCCTGGGCCTGCAGGCCGGGCAGTTCTTCACGGCCTTTGGCCAGGCGGCCGCCAATCAGCATCACCTGCTTGAGCTGCGGCAGGTAGGCGTGCCAGGCATTGGCCAGGCCTGCCAGGTGCTGGCTGTCGGCCAGCGCGGTGTCGATCTGGGCCAGCTGCTGCAGGCTGCGCTGCTGGTTGTCTTCCAGCTGCTGCAATTGCTGCTGGCCGTCGGCGACTTGCTGTTCAACCTGTTGGCTGTTGCTGCGCTGCGCGGCCAGCTCCTGGTCCAGGCGGGCCAGGTTGTCTTGGGCGGCAAAGGCCTGACGCAGGCGCGGTGCGTTTTCGCTGTGCCGGGCCTGGCTGTCGGCAAGCGCCTGGCGTGCGGCGCTCAGCACCTGTTCGAGCTCGAGCGTGCGCACCTGCAGCTCGGTTTGCTGCTGCTGTTGTTCTGCGATTTTCGCGGCCACGGGTGCCAGTTGCGCAGTCAGCGCCTGCTGGCGGTGGAACTGGTGGCGCTGCGGGGCCAGACGCTCCAGGCGAACGAGGTCCAGGCGGGGTTCGGCCAGTTGCTGCCAGCTGTGTTCGGCGGCCTGTAGCGCGGTGCCGGCTTCGGCATGTTGGGCCTGCAACTGGCGTTGCTCATTCAGCCAGTTGCGTTGTTGTTCCAGTTGGCGCTCGCCGGCCTGATCGGCCTTGAACTGCTGCTGCGCCTGCTCCAGGCGCTGGTCAAGGTCGGTGCGGGCTTCGGCGGCCATCGGCAGCAGGTGGCTGGCGCGGTCCTTCAGGGCGTTGTGCGCCTCGCCGGCTTCACGGGCCTTGCTGAAAGCGCGCTGGCCCAGACGGGTGTAGATGGCGGTGTTGGTGAGCTTTTCCAGCAGCTCGCTGCGCTCTTTGTCGTCCGCCTTGAGGAAAGCGCCGAACTCGCTCTGGGCCAGCATCACCGCACGGGTGAACTGCTCGAAGTTCAGGCCAAGGCGGGCTTCGACCAGTTGCTTGTATTCGTTCTTGCCGCTGCCCAGCACCTGTTCGCTGTCCAGGTCGTAGAAGCTCTGGCGGCTGTGCTGCAGCTTGCCATTGGCCTTGTCGCGGGCGCGGTTGGCTTCCCAGCGGGCGCGGTAGCGGCGGCCGTCGATGCCGATGAAGTCGACTTCGGCAAAGCCACTGCCGGTGCCCCGGCGCAGCAGGTTGCGCGGGTCGTAGGTGGGGATTTCGCCGTCGGCGTCGGGCACCTTGGCCTCGCGGCCGATGTCGTTCAGGCGTGGCACCGTGCCAAACAACGCCAGGCACAGGGCGTCGAGCAGGGTGCTCTTGCCGGCCCCGGTAGGCCCGGTGATGGCGAACAGGCCAGCGCTGGCCAAGGGCTCCGCGGTGAAGTCGATTTCGACCGGGCCGGCCAGCGATGCCAGGTTCTTCAGGCGAATGGCGAGAATCTTCATGGCTGCTCCTCTTCCTGCTGCACGTCCTGCAACAGCAGGGCAAAGTCGGCCAGCGCCTGCTCATCTGCGGGGTTGCCGTAAGCCTGTTCCCAGGCGCGGCTGAACAAGTCTTGCGGGGTCATCTGGGAGAGCTCGACAAAGGCCAGGTCATCGTCTTCGGCGTTATTGCGGCCGGCGTATTCGGCGCTGATGCGGATCAGCCGCACGGCCTTGCCTTCCAGTGCAGTTTCAATCTGCTGGCGCAGGTCGGGTTGCGGCTCGTCCAGTATCACCCGCACTTCCAGCCAGGGCTGGCGGTTGGGGTCTTCGAGCAGGTCGATCACGGGCAGGTCGGCCAGTTGCTGCAGCAGTTCGCCCAGCGGCGCCGGGCCGACCCGTTGCAGAGCCACCGCGCGCGGCACCGGGCGCGGTTCTACGCTGACCAGGTCGGTGCCGTCCAGCTCCACTTCCAGCACCTGGTGCGGGTAGTTGATTTCGGCGAACGACAGCGGGATCGGCGAGCCGCTGTAGCGGATGCGTTCTTCGCGGTTGACCTTCTGCGGTTTGTGCAGGTGGCCCAGGGCGACGTAGCTGATGGCCTTGTCGAACAGCTTGGCCGGCAGTGCCTCGGCGTTGCCGATGATCAGGCTGCGCTCCGAGTCCTCCGACACCGAGCCACCGGCCATGTGCGCATGGCTGATGGCGATCAGCGCCTGGTCTTTCTTGCGCTTTTTCTGCGCGGCGGCGATCAGTTGCTGGTGCACCTGGGTGATGCCTTGCAGGTAGTCGTCGCCCAGGTTCGGGCCTGTGACCTCGGCCGGGCGCAGGAAGGGCAGGGCCAGGCACCAGGCGGCGACCTTGCCGCGGCCGTTGGTCAGTGGGATCAACAGGCGCTCGGCATCCAGCTGGCCTTCGTCCAGCCAGTGCACCCGGCCCAGGGCATGGGTGCGCAGGCGCCGCATCAATGCGGCGGGCAGCTCGATGCGCGAGCCGGAGTCGTGGTTGCCGGCGATCATCACGATGTCCAGCTTGGGCTGTTGCTCATGGGCCTGGACGATGAAGTCGTAGAGGCGCTCCTGGGCTTTGACCGGCGGGTTGACCGTGTCGAAGATGTCGCCGGCAATCAGCAGCGCATCGGGCTGGCGCAGGCGCAGCTGGCCGAGCAGCCAGTCGAGGAAGCAGGCGTGTTCGAAGTCGCGTTCCTGGCCGTGCAGGCTTTGGCCCAGGTGCCAGTCGGAGGTATGAAACAGACGCATGGATGACCTGTTGGTGTCGAGTCGGACAAGCGGGGAAAGGGCGGTATGGTAACTGTAGGAGCGGCCTTGTGTCGCGAAAGGGGTGCGTAGCGCCCCCAGAATCTTCGCATCGCCGCAAAACCGCAGGGGCCGCTTTGCGGCCCTTTCGCCGGCAAGCCAGCTCCCACAGGTACTGCTCAAGGCTCAATACATGTGCTGTATCTGTGGGGACGTGCAGGCAGTGGCCTACTTGGGATACAGCGGCGGCAAGCTGCCGTTCTCCCCAGCGGGCAGTAACACCTGCTCAGCCGTCGGAATGGTACCAATCGCCCGCCACAAGTCCTCACCCTGCCAATACTGCCCGGTTTCGCTGTACAGCGCCCCGTTCAACCCATCCAGCGCATCCGACAACGGCACGAAGCGCGCAGCCATCTCGGCCAGGGTTTCCGGTTGTTGCCGGGCCCACGCATCCAGCGCCTGGCGCGTGGCCTGGGGGTCGTTGGCCTGGCACGCACGCTTGAGGTCGTCCAGCAGGGTGCGCGGGCTTGGCCCGGTCTGCGCCGCGCGCAGCACCGCCGGCCGCGAGCGGGCGCGCCACCACAGGGCGAAGCCCAGCAGGGTGGTCAGGGCGAACACCAGTGTGGCCAGTTGCCAAGGCCACAGCAGGGTGCTGGCGCTGCTGTTGTCGCCCACCGGGGTGTCGGCGCTCAACGCCGGGTTGTCTTGCACGTTCAATGTGCGCGCTGGCAGGCTGCTGTGTTCCAGATGGTCTTCGCGGGTGTTCCACCAGGCCACTTCCAGCGCCGGCAAGGTCAGCGCACCTGCGTGGGTCGGCACCAGGGCTTCGCGCTCTTCGCGGTTGGCGGTCATGCCGCGCTCGCTGATTTCGTTGCGCAGCAGCGGCTGGTCGGGGTAGCGGCGCAGGCCGATGATCTCTGTGGCGGGCAGCGGCGGCAGTTGGGGGCTGGACAAGCCCTCGGCACGCAAGGTGATGTTGCGCGTCAGCGAGTCGCCAATCTGCACCTGCTGGCTGCCCGGGTCGGGGTTCCAGTGCTCTTCCAGGGTCAGGTTGCGGGCTGGCAACCACGGCACGCCAGCGGGCCAGGCCGCGGGAATAGGCCGCACGTTGAGGTGCAAGGGCAGCGAGCTGACCTGCACCTGGCGGCCGGCGCGGGCCGTGCCATTGGCTTGTGACGCTTCGTCGTTGCTGGCGGCGGCAGTGGCGGTAAAGGTCAATGATGGAATGTCGAGGCTGCCACTTTGCTGGGCGTACACCGCATAGCGGGTTTCGATCACGCCATGACGCACGCCGTTGATTTCCTTTTCATACGTGCGCGATTCGCCCAGTGGCTCGACCTTGGCGTTTTCCAGTTGCAGCGGGCTCAGGCTGCTGTCGTCGTACAGCGCTACCGAGTGATAGATGCGCAGGGTCAGCACGGCCTGGGCCTGAACATAGACGTCGGTGCTGTCGAGCGTTGCCTCGATGAAGACCTGGGAGACGCTGTCCTGGCGACTGGCATCGGCCTGCAGCACTTGCAGTTCGATGGCCTGGCTATGCGACTGGCCCAGTTGCAGTTCGGGAATGCGCAGGCTGCCGCTGCGCCTTGGTAGCAGGGTGATGATCCAGCGGGTACTGGCGCGGGTTTCGCCGTCGAGGGTGTGCAGGCTGTTCAGCTGGCGCGTGCCGCGCACGTCGAAGTCACCTTCCAGGGCGCGCAGGTCGGGCTTGCCGAACTGGGTGACGTCCTGGCTTTCCAGGGTCAGCTCCAGGCTCTCGCCGGCTTCCAGGCGTGTGCGGTCAACGCTGGCTTGCAGCAGCGGCTCGGCCTGGGCCAGCACGGCCCATAGCAGGGTGAGCAGAAAGACGCCGAAGCGACTCATCGTGGGGTTTCCTGATGCAATTGCTGTTCATACCAGAATTTGCGCCGCAGCAGCTCCGCCGGGTTATCGGGGATCTCCCGCAGCCATTGTTCCAGGGCCTGGCGCTGTTCGGTGTCGAGGTTGGTCGATACCGGGCGCTGTGGCGGCTGGATGACATTGTCGTCAGCACCCGCCTGGTTGCCGGGCGCGGCCTGGCTGTTATTGCTGCTTTCACCGGGCTGTTCGGCGTTGGCTTGTTCGTCGCTGCCGGGCGTGCCCTGGGCCGGGCTGCTGGCCGAGCTGCTGTTGCCGTCGGTTTCGCTGCCGGGTGTACCTTGGGCTTCGCTGCTGGCCGGCTGCTCCTCGGCCTTGGCCTCGCGCTGTTGCAGCAGTTGTTGCACCAGCGCCTGGTTGTCCAGCGCGGGTTGCAGGTCTGGCTGGCGCTCCAGGGCTTGCTCGTAGGCGTCCAGGGCGGCCTCCAGTTCGCCGCTGCGGGCCAGGGCATTGCCTCGATTGTAGTGGGCGGCGGCCGTATCGCCTTGGGCAAACGCCTCGGCGGCACCCGCATAGTCGCCGGCCTGGTACAGCGCCATGCCGCGCCACTGCGGGTTCTGGAAGTGGCGTGCGGCGCTGGCCGGGCGGTTTTGCTCCAGCAGGCGCTGGCCTTGCTGGTCGGGGCGCAGCCACAGGTCGTTGAACTCGAAGGCCTGGCTGGGCTGTGGCAGGGCCAGCAGCAGAGGTAGGCAGAACAGCCAGCCACGACGGCCGGCGCAAGCGGCCAGCAACAGCAACGGGATCAGCAGCCAGTACCCTTGGTCGGCCCAGCTGTCCAGCTGCAGGGTTTGGCCGTCATTGCGCGCGGTGCGCGGGTTGTCGAACAGGCCCAGGCCGCGCAGGTCGAGGTCGTCGATGCGGGCATGCCGGTAGCGTCCGCCCGTGCCGCTGATAAAGCCCTTGAGGCTGGCGCTGTCCAGCCGTGGCAGCAGGATACCGCCCTGGTCGTCCTTGAGGTATTCGCCGCTGGCCTGGCGCACCGGGGCGCCTTCGCGGCTGCCGATGCCCAGCATCAGCAGGCTCGGGCCCTGACGGCCGAGGGCCTGGCTGATGCCTTGGCGTTCCGGGGCGCTCAGCGACGAGCCGATCAGCAGCAAACGGCCTTGGCCCAGGCCACTCTGGGCCAGCAAGGCCAGGCCCTTTTGTACGGCCAGGTCGGCCCGTTGGCCAGGTTTTGGCATGATCGACGGGTCGATGGCCTCCAGCAGGTTGCGGGTGGTGGCCAGGTCATCGGACAGCGGCACCAAGGTATGCGCCGAACCGGCATATACCACCAGCGCGGTCTGGCTGTCGCGGCGGTGTTCGAGCAGGTCGAGAACCTTGCGCCGGGCCTGTTCCAGGCGATTGGGCGGGCTGTCTTCGGCGAGCATCTGCGGGGTCAGCTCCAACAGGATTACCAGCGGGTCGGCCGGGCGTTGGCGGCTTTCTTCCACGCGCTGCCAGCTGGGCCCAAGCAGGGCCAGGATCACCAGCGCCCAGGCCAGGCCCAGTGCTATCCACGGCAGCTTGCTGGTGCTGCCGCTGCCACCGCCCAACAGCACACCATGGAAGGCGGGCGGCAAAATCATCTGCCAGCGCCCGGCGCGCTTGCGCCGGTGCCACAGCTTGTACAGCAGCCAGCCGAGCAGGGGCACGGCCAGCAGCCACAGCGGGCGAAGCCATTGGGGCCACAGTTCGATCATCGCCGCCTCCGCAGGCGCAGGCGCTTCAGACGCTGGCGCCATTCCGGGTGCGGCTGCAGGAAACGCGGCTTGCGCAGCAGGCGTTGCAGCAGGTTGTCGGGCCATTGCACGGCCACCACCAGCAGCGCGCTGAGCAGCAGCGCCAGGGCCAGGGGCCAGGCGTACAGGGCCTGGGCCGTGCGGGCCTGGGTCGGTTGCTGGGCTACCGGCTCCAACTGGTCGAGGGCGTCGCCGATGGCGTCCAGTTCGGCACCGTCATGGGCACGGAAATAGGCACCGTGGGTGATGTCGGCGATTTCCTTGAGTGAGGCTTCATCCAGGTCCAGGCTCGGGTTAAGGCCAAGCAGGCCAGGGGTGCCACTGGCTTCGGGGTTGGCGCCGATGCCGATGGTGTAGATGCGCACCCCTTCCTGGGCAGCCAGGCGAGCAGCGGTCAGCGGGTGGATTTGCCCACCGTTGTTGGCGCCGTCGGTGATCAGCACCAGCACCCGGCTTTGTGCCGGCCGTTGGCGCAGGCGCTTGACCGCCAGGCCAATGGCGTCACCGATGGCGGTGTTTTTACCGGCGATGCCGATCTGCGCCTCGATCAGGAATGTGCGCACGGTGCGCCGGTCGAAGGTGAGCGGCGCCTGCAAGTACGCCTGGCTGCCGAACAGGATCAGGCCCACGCGGTCGCCTTCACGGTCTTGCAGGAAGTCGCCCATCAGCGCCTTGACCAGGTCGAGGCGGCTGATGTCTTCGTTTTGCCACTGCATGTCGGGAAAATCCATCGACCCGGACACGTCTACCGCCACCAGCAGGTCGCGGCCGCTGGCGGCCACCGGTACCGGTTCACCCAACCACTGCGGGCGGGCGGCGGCGCACAGCAGCAACAGCCAGATGACCACGAACGGCGCCTGCTGGCGCCAGGTGGGCAGGTTGAGCCGTGCGCGGCGCCCGGCCAGGCCTTCCAGTTCGCTGAGGAAGCCTACCTTGAGTACCGGCTCACCGCTGTCGGCGGCCGGCAGCAGCAGGCGCATCAGCCACGGCAGCGGCAACAGGGCGAAGACCCACGGCCAGGCCAGTTCAAACATGCTTGCGGATCCAGGTTTCGACGGCCTGGCTGAGCCCGACAATGGCCTTGTCGTCGAGCTTGCACTCGGGCTTGTAGGCGCCTTCGACCAGCACCATCCAGCGGGTCAGGCCGGCGGCTGGGCAGCGGTTGTCGAGAAATGCCAGCCACTGGCGGCCGTTGAGGGTGTGGCTGTTGGCGCCCGGATAATGGCTGCGGCACAGGCGCTTGAGCAGGGCATTGATCTGTTGCAGCCAGGCGCCGGCCGGGGCGCCGTCGTACGGGCGCGGCAGGCGTGCCAGCTCGGCCAGGGCTTCCACACGCACCGGGTCCAAGGGCTGTTCGGCGCGCACGATGCGGCGTTTGGCCGGGCGCCAGCGGCGCAGCCGCCACAGCCCCCAACACAGCAATGGCAGCACAGCCAGCAGCAGCCACCAGCCGGGTGCCGGCGGCCACAGGCCGACAGGCGTCGGGTCGATCAGCGGGTGCAACTGGTCGAGCGGGTTCATGACGCGCTCCTTGGCCGCTGGGCGTTCAGGTATTCGCGCAACTGCTCGATCATGTCGCTTTGGGTGCTAAGTGGCATCAGCACGACGCGCAGCTTCTGGGCCATCAGTTCCCAGCGCTCGATGCGTGCTTCGGCCTGCTTGCGATAGGCCTGGCGCAGGTTGGCGTCCAGGGTGTCGAGCTCCAGCTGCGCGCTGCGCTGGGCAAAGCGTAACAGGCCGGCGGCGGGCAGGGCGTGGTCGAGCGGGTCGGATACTGGCAAGAGCAGCAGGTCGCAGTGGCGCGAGAGCATGGCCAGGTGCTGTTCGCACTGAGCGGTCAGCGAACGCTCGTCACAGATGACAATGGCCAGGCTGCCTGGGCGCAGTACTTCGCGGGCCCGGCGCAAGGCCAGGCCAAGGCTGTCGGCTTGTGGCACGGCTTCGGTGTGCAGCGACTGGTTGACCTTGGCCAGGCGGTTTAGCAATTGCAGCAGGCTCTGCTTGCTGCGCCGGGGCTTGATTTCGTGTGGGTCGTTGTCGCCGAACACCAGCCCGCCGATGCGGTCGTTGTGCCCCAGTGCGGCCCAGCCGAACAGGGCTGCGGCCTGGGCCGCCAACACTGACTTGAACAGCAGGCCCGAACCGAAGAACAGCCGCTGGCTTTGCTCGACGAGGATGAAGATCGGCCGCTCGCGCTCTTCGTGGAACAGCTTGGTGTGCGGTTCCTGGGTGCGTGCGGTGACCCGCCAGTCGATGTTGCGCACATCGTCGCCGGCCTGGTACACGCGCACCTGATCGAAGTCCACCCCGCGCCCGCGCAGCTTGGAATGGTGCAGGCCCACCAGCGGGCTGCGCTGGCCGGGCTTGGAAAACAGCTGGATTTCGCGCACGCGGTGGCGCATGTCGATCAGCTCGGCAAGGCCGATGCGGATGCCGGGTTCGGCCTGCTGCGCGGTGGGCATGGGCTCAGGCAACGGCGACGACGTCGAGGATGCGCTGGACCACTCGGTCCTGGTCGATCCCCGCCGCCTCGGCCTCGAACGAGAGGATGATGCGGTGGCGCAGCACGTCGAACAGCACGGCCTGGATGTCTTCGGGGCTGACGAAGTCGCGCCCGGCCAGCCAGGCGTGGGCACGCGCACAGCGGTCCAGCGAGATGGAGCCGCGTGGGCTGGCGCCGTAGGCGATCCAGTCGGCCAGCTCGGTGTCGAACTTGGCCGGGGTGCGGGTGGCCATTACCAGCTGCACCAGGTATTCCTCCACCGCGTCGGCCATGTACAGGCCGAGGATTTCCTTGCGCGCGGCAAAGATGGCCTGCTGGCTGACCCGGCGCTCGGGCTTGGTTTCGCCGCCCAGCGCTTCGCCACGGGC
Organism: Pseudomonas sp. BP01; assembly: GCF_022760795.1. Lineage (NCBI taxonomy): Bacteria > Pseudomonadati > Pseudomonadota > Gammaproteobacteria > Pseudomonadales > Pseudomonadaceae > Pseudomonas > Pseudomonas sp. BP01. The sequence continues at coordinate 8,980 of NZ_JAFBKA010000017.1, read as the reverse complement.
TTGCGCCAGGATGCGCCGCTCCACCGCAGCGTCGGGGAAGCCGATTTTTACGTGCATCAGGAAGCGGTCGAGCTGGGCTTCGGGCAGCGGGTAGGTACCTTCCTGCTCGATCGGGTTCTGCGTGGCCATGACCAGGAACAGCGGCGACAGGTCGTAGGTGCTGCGGCCCACGCTGACCTGGCGCTCGGCCATGGCTTCGAGCAGTGCAGACTGCACCTTGGCCGGGGCCCGGTTGATTTCGTCGGCCAGCACCAGGTTGTGGAAGATCGGCCCCTGCTGGAACACGAAGCTGCCGGTTTCCGGGCGGTAGATTTCGGTACCGGTGATGTCGGCCGGGAGCAGGTCGGGGGTGAACTGGATGCGATGGAACTGCGCCTCGATGCCTTCGGCGAGTTCTTTGATGGCCTTGGTCTTGGCCAGGCCCGGGGCACCTTCGACCAGCATGTGGCCGTCGGCCAGCAGCACGATCAACAGCCGTTCGACCAGTTTTTCCTGGCCTAGGATCTGCGAAGAAAGAAAGGTGCGCAGCGCGGTCAGCGCTTCACGGTGTTCCATCGGTGACGGTTCCTGGTATGGGGCCGCAGGCGGGCTGGAGGCAGCTGCCCTGGCGAGGGGTGATACTTTAATCCATCCGGGGGGGTGGCGACCAATGGCGGCTTGGAAATTTATCCGGCCCTGGGCCATGCACGTACAGAAATGTCCTGCAAATGGCTGGCCATAGGCTGATGTTCAGCGGCGGCGCCCTGGCGCCTGCTTGTGTTTTTGACGCAAGCAGGCGCACAACGATGATCTTGAGATTTGGCGTGTTTTTCGATGGCACCGGTAATAACCAGCACAATGTGATGCCCACAGAGTCGAACGGCGGCAAGGGCGCCAGTTATACCAACGCCTTGAGCAATGTGGCCCTGTTGCACGCGCTTTATCCGGCAGACGGGGCGAGCGGCGACGGCGCAATGGCGTTTCTAAGCCGTTATGTCCAGGGGGTGGGCACCCTGGAGGGCGCTGAGGATCATGCGTATGCCTCGGCCACCGGACGCGGGCGCACCGGCGTCGAGTCACGAGTCACCGAGGCATTGGAGGGTATCGCCGGGCAGCTGCGGGATTGGGCGCACGCCCATCCTCTCGCAAGACTCGAGGGGGCCGAGTTCGACCTGTTCGGCTTCAGCCGCGGTGCCGCGGCGGTGCGTCACTTGGCAAATCTGCTGCACGCTGACGGGGGCGGGGTGCTGGCCGTCACTTGCGACATCACGATCAATTTCATAGGCCTGTTCGACACCGTGGCGGCGATCGTTGCGCCGTTGCAGGGCGATTTCGACCCTGCCGACGACCGTCATGGCGGCTTGCGCCTGGGCCTGGGTGAGGGTATTGCCCGGCACGTGGTGCAATTGGTGGCCGGGGATGAGCAGCGGCACAACTTCCCGTTGGTGAGCAGCGGTCACGACATCGTGTTGCCGGGTGTGCATTCGAACATCGGCGGTGGTTATCCGGACTTCACGCAGGAACAGGTGCTGTTGTGCAAACCTCAGTCACAACGTGTGCCATCGGCTATGCGCACCGACCGGACGTGTGTGCATGCCAAGGTGAGTGACCTGTTGGGCGCAGCGGTTGGTGACCTGGGTGCAAGGGTGATTACCTGGGAGGAACCGATTGCCGGCGGGCGGCCAGCCGAGGCGCAAAAGCAGGTGTATGCGGCGGTGTACCGGGAGCGGGAGGTGGCGGGGCAGCTTTCCCGTGTATACCTGAGTGTCATGCGTGAGCTGGCGGTGCAGGCGGCGGTGCCGTTTGCGCCGTTGGGCGGGCAGGCGGAGCATGTGTTGCCGGCTGAATTGCTGGAGATCAGCCGCAAGTTGCATGCGTTTGCCTTGGGTGAATGTGAACAGCCTGGGCTGACCGAGGATGAGCAGCGGCTGTTGCGTGACAGGTATGTGCATGCCTCGGCGAACTGGAATGCGCTGAAGGGGTTACGCAACAGTGTGCTGGATATGTTGTTCATCAATCGGCCAGCGGCAGGCGGGCGAGTGGTGCATGCGAACCCGGTAGCTTTATCAACCTGAACCGGCCTCATCGCCGGCAAGCCGGCTCCCACACGGATCGCGCCGCACTCAAGAAGAGTGGAGTCCTGGGGGAGCTGGCTTGCCGGCGAAAGGGCTGCAAAGCAGCCCTAGGGTCTAAGCCAGCTGGCGAGGCTTTCTGGATAAATATGCCTCCTGCGCCAGGGTCAGCAGCACGGTCAGCAGCATGAACACCACCGAAGCGATGAAGATGCCTTCAGGCAGGCGCTGGTCGAGCATCCAGCCGAACGCAACGGGCCCGATGGCGCCGCCGATGTTGAAGCCGGTCGAGACCAGCCCGAAGGTTTTGCCCTCGGCGCCACGGGGCGCCGCCGCCTTGACCAGCATGTCCCGCGATGGCGCGATGACCCCGGTCAGCAAGCCGATGGCCCCCAGCACCACCACCAAGGCCCAGTCCCGCACCAGCCCCAGCGCCACCAGCGTGGTCAGCGCCGCCGCGAGGGCAAAGGCCAGGGCTGCCACCAGGCCATGGCGCCGGGTGCGGTCAGCCAGGGCCCCGCCGCACAAAACGCCCACCGCACTGCTGAGCAAAAACGCCGTGAGCGCCGTGTTGGCCCAGGCCAGGGTCAGGCCTTGGCCCTGGACCAGGGCGGCGACGGAGAATTTCTCGATGGCACTGGTGCTCAGGTTCAGCAGGATGAACAACACCGTCAACACACCGATCATCGGCGTGAACAAACGCACCCGGCCCGGCGCTGCACCAAGGCCGGTGTCACTTTTGTTGCCATGCCCGCAAATCTGATAGATACCGCTGCCTGGCACCGAGATCAGCAGCAGCGCGGCTACACCCACCACCGCACCCGCTGCCAGGGCTGCCCGTGTACCAAACACGGCGGCAATGCCGAGAAACACCGCTGGCGTTACTGCCGAACCGAGGAAACCGGCAAACGTATGGATCGAGAACGAACGCCCCAGGCGGCCTCGCTCGATGCCCTTGGCCAGTAACGCGTAATCGGCAGGGTGGTAAACGCCATTGGCCAGCCCGGCCATGGCCATCGCCACCAGCAACATCGCATAGCCGGGGCTGGCCGCCAGCAGCAGGAAACTGAGGCTGCCCAACAGCAAGCCGGCCTTGAGCACCCTGCGCGCACCGTAGTGGTCGACGGCATAGCCCAGCGGTGCCTGCACCAACGCAGAGACGATGTTGAACACCGCCAAGGCCACGCCAAGCTCGACGAACCCCACGCCCAGCAGGCCGGGGAGGACGGGCAGCAATGCCGGGATCAGCATGATGTGCACATGGCTGACGAAGTGCACGGCAGCAATTTGGGTAAGCAGCTTGGGGCCAGCGTGGGGCATGTCGGTACCTGTCGAACGGGTGGGCACATGGCGCAGGGTCGGGGGGGAGGCAAGCCTTTTACCGGCGGGAGCGTTTGACGCGAGGCAGGCGGCCGTTCAGCACGGTATAGGCCAGCAGGCCAATGACCAGCCCCCAGAACGCCCCGCCAATGCCGAACAAGCTGATGTTGGCCGCCGCCGCCAGGAAGGTGATCAGCGCTGCTTCACGCGAGCGGGCATCGGCCATTGCGCTGGCCAGGCTGCCTCCGATGGTGCCCAGCAGGGCAAGGCCGGCCAGGGTAGTGATGAAGGTACCCGGCAGGGCCATGAATACACTCGCCAGGGTGACCCCGAACACCCCGACAAGGATGTAGCAGACACCGGCAGCAATCCCCGCCACCCAGCGCTTGCCCGGGTCTTCATGGGCTTCCTTGCCGGTGCAGATGGCCGCGGTGATGGCGGCGATGTTGAAGGCGTGTGAACCGAATGGCGCCATCAGCAACGAACCCAGGCCGGTGACCGCGACAATCGGGTTGGCGCTGGTCTTGAAGCCGTCGTTGCGCAGCACCAGCATGCCGGGCATGTACTGGCCGGTGAGTGTGATCAGGAACAAGGGCAGGGCCACGCTGAGAGCGGCGTTGAGGGTGAAGGTGGGCGCGGTGAACACCGGTGAGGCGAATTCCAGCTGCAATGCCGTCAGGCCTACTTGCCCCTGCAGCAGCAGGTAGCCAAGGCCCAGTAGCAGAATGCCGACTACCGCGTAACGGGCGGTGAAACGTTTGAATGCCACATAGGCTGCAATCAGCAGCCCGGCCAGAACAGGGTCGAGCGACAGGCTGGCAAAGGCACCGATACCGAACTGCAGGAGGATGCCCGCCAGCAGCCCGGCGGCAATGCCGCCAGGGACAACCCGCACCAGGCGCTCGAAGTACCCGCTCAGCCCCAGCACCACGAAGCCGGCGGCCGACAGCAGGTAGGCACCGATGGCTTCGCTGTAGGGCACGCTGGCCAAGGCGGTGACCAGGAACGCTGCGGCTGGCGTGGACCAGGCCGTGATGACCGGCTCGCGGCTGTACCAGGACAGCAACAGGCCGCTGAGGCCGACACCGATCGACACGGCCCAGACCCAGGATGAAGTCAGCTCCGGGCTCAACCCGGCAACCTTGGCGGCCTGGAACACCAGGATGAAGGTGCCGCCGTAGTTGACGATGACCGAAACCAGCCCGGCTATCACGGGGTGAAGGATGTCTGTAAGCCGAAACGGGGTTGAAGAGCTTTGTGCAGGCGCGTCCATGGTTGCCTCTGGTAAAGGTCGGGTGCAGCAAGGCCCGGCGGCGAGATGCCGCCGGGCAGGTTTCAAGGTCAGTTGGCCAGTTCGGTCAGCAGGCTTTTCAGGTAGTTGCTGCCTTGCGCATCCAGCGGCTGCAGGGGAAGGCGCGGTGCGCCGACATCCTGGCCGAGCATTTTCAGGCCGGCCTTGATGGTGGTGGGCAGGCCGCGGCGGGTGATGTATTCCAGCAGCTCGTACTGGCGGTAGAACAGTGCGCGGGCTGCGGCCAGGTCGCCTTGCTGCACGGCGTCCCACAGCGCCAGGTTAAGTGCCGGGATCAGGTTGGGTGCGGCGGTGCACCAGCCGGTGGCACCGGCCACCAGGGCTTCCAGGGTCAGCGGGTTGCAACCGTTATAGAAAGCCACTTGGCCATCGGTGGCCTTGAACAGGCGGTGCATGCGCTGAATGTCGCCGGTGCTTTCCTTGACCATGGTCACATTGGGCACTTCGCCGAGGATGCGCAGGATCAGCTCCACTGACAGGTCGGTGCCGCTGGTGCCCGGGTTGTTGTAGAGCATGATCGGGATGTCGATGGCCGCGCCGACGGCCTTGTAGTGGGCGATCACTTCGGCTTCGGTGAGCTTCCAGTAGGAAATGGGCAGCACCATCACAGCCGTCGCGCCGCAGGCCTGCGCCAGGCGGGCGCGCTGCACGGTACGGGCGGTGGTCAGGTCGGAAACGCTGACCACGCTGGGCACGCGGCCGGCAATGCGTGCCTGGCTGAAGCGCACCACGGTTTCCCATTCGCTGTCGGACAGGTAGGCCCCTTCGCCGGTGCTGCCCAGCGGTGCGATGGCGTGCACGCCGTCTGCGATCAGGCTGTCGATGGATGTACCCAGGGCATCCAGGTCGAGCGTGCCGTCAGCCGTGAAGGGAGTGATGGTGTAACCGATAACGCCGCGAATTACAGGTGTAGACATGACCAGGCACCTCTGCCGTTGTTGAGGAAAGAGTACAGCTTCGATCAGCCCAGGCAGTCGCCGTGGGCGCGCAAGGCCCGGCGTGCGTAGTAGCTGAACGCGGCGCCGTGACGTTTGGGGGTGGAGATCCAGTCGTGGGCTTCTTTGCCCAGTGCTTCGGGGATGGGGCGGATATCACCGGCCCCCATGGCCAGCAGCTGCATCTTCGCTGCGCGCTCGAACAGCAGGGCGAGCACACAGGCTTCCTCGATCGAGCCACCGGCAATCAGCAGGCCGTGGTGGGAAAGCAGGATTGCACGCTTGTCGCCAATCGCCTTTGCGATGATTTCACCTTCCTCGTTGCCCACCGGCACGCCTGGCCATTCCTTGAGGAATGCGCAGTCATCGAACAGCGGGCACAGGTCCATGTGCGAAATGGCCAACGGCACTTCCAGCATCGACAGGGCGGCGCTGTGCAGCGGGTGGGTGTGGATGATGCAGTTGACGTCGGGGCGGGCGCGGTACAGCCAGCTGTGGAAGCGGTTGGCCGGGTTGGCCATGCCGCGGCCTTGCAGCACGGTGAGGTCTTCGTCTACCACCAACAGGTTGGAGGCGGCGATTTCGTCGAAGCCCAAGCCCAGTTGCTGGGTGTAGTAGGTGCCAGGCTCCTGCGCACGTGCGGTGATCTGCCCGGCCAGGCCAGAGTCGTGGCCGCCGTCGAACAGGATGCGGCAGGTGAGGGCAAGCTTTTGCCGGGCGGTGTAGGTGTTGTCGGCCAGGGCCGTCAGCATCTGCTGCTGGGCGAGTTTGACGAGCTGGTCCTTGGGGATGTGCATGGTGGTCGTCATGGGCGGTACCTGCATGGGAAAGGGCTGGCGCTGGCTGGTCGTCGTAGTGGCGTTGCCAGGACACATGGCGATCTTAGTGACACTTTGTGTCATTTGCAAGCATTGTGTCATCGCTTGTGTGAAGGCCGGCAGGCATGCGTGATACGTTCTGATAGCAAACCCACTGAGTTGCTTTTGATACGAGGAAGAAATGGCTCTGGAATCACACATGCGGCTCGCCCGGCAAGCCGACCTCAATGCGCTCTTTGATCTTGATGTCATCGCGCAGCGCGAAGAGCACCGGCGGGAATGCATTGCCCACGCGGTAGCTTGCGGCCAGTGCTGGGTGGCAACGGATGCTGACGATCCTGCGCTGCTGTTGGGCTATGGCGTACTGGACACCTCATTTTTCGGGCAGGATTTCATCCCGCTCATCGTGGTGCGGGATTCGGCACGGCGCCGTGGCGTAGGCGTAGCCATTCTTCGTGGGCTGGAATTCCGGGCCCAGGGGGGCAAGCTGTTCACCTCGACCAACGCGTCGAACCTGCCGATGCAGGCGCTGCTTGCGAGGTGCGGCTTTATTGGGAGTGGCCAGGTTGAAAACCTGGATGAAGGTGACCCGGAGCTTGTTTTTGTGAAGATCAGGTCCTGATGCCCGCAAACACCGGCGAAGCCGGTGCCATCCTCCGCGCTGGATTCTTCGCGGGCATGCCCGCTCCCACGGGTAGTCGGGCAGGCTTCAGGCATATGCAGTACCTGTGGGGGCAACTGTCTTGCACAGCATCTAAAAGCTAGCGCGATCATTGTGGGAGCGGGCCCGCCCGCGAACACCGGCAAAGCCGGTGCCATCCACCGCGCTGGATTCTTCGCGGGTAAACCCGCTCCCACAGGGGCTGCGCAGGCATCAGGCTTATGCAGTACCTGTGGGGGCAACTTTCTTGCACAACACCTGAAAGCTGGCGCGATCACTGTGGGAGCGGCTTTAGCCGCGAACACCGGCGCAGCCGGTGCCATTCACCGTGTTGGATTCTTCGCGGGCACGCCCGCTCCCACAGTTACCGAGCAGGCTTCAGGCATATGCAGTACCTGTGGGGGCAACTGTCTTGCACAACACCTGAAAGCTGGCGCGATCACTGGACTGCCCCCATGAAGTTGGACACCAATCCAATTTCTTGGGGTGTTCACATGAGCAAGTATTCAGATCAATTCAAGCTCACCGCCGTCCAGGCTTATCTGGAGGGTGGTGAAGGATTTAGAACAGTAGCTCGGCGATTTGCAGTGGACTTCAGCCTGCTGCGGCGCTGGTTCTCCGCTTTCCAGAAGCATGGTCAGTTCAGCCTGCGCAAAACCGGCCAGCGGTACAGTACGGCCTATAAGCGCTCAGTCCTTGAGTACATGCACAAGCATCAGCTTTCCTTGCGCCAGACCGCTGCCCATTTCGGTCTTGGTCAGTCCTCGCAGATAGGCATTTGGGCGCGGCAGCACTACAGTGGGAGTCTGGATTTGTCTGCTTCCAAGAGAAGAAAACCCGCTGCCATGTCGAAAAAACCTTACCCCATAAAACCTACGACGTCCGATGACACCGATAAAAGCCGCGACCAGTTGCTGGCTGAGCTTGAGTGGCTGCGTATGGAGAACGCTTACCTAAAAAAGCTGGAAGAACTGAAGAAGCAGGAGCGAAGTCAGCCCAAAAAGCCCTGATCGTGTCGGCGCTCAAGGACAGGTTTCCCTTGGCCGCCGTTCTGCAACTGGCTGACTTGCCTCGCAGCACGTTCTATTACCAACTTCAGGCGCAGGCCAAACCTGACAAGCATGCTGTCCTGAAACAGCTGATTCAGCGTGTCTATCACGAGGAAAAGGGGCTTTACGGTTACCGGCGTGTGACGGCGGTGATCCGCAACGCCGGCACCTTGGTTAACAAGAAAGTCGTAGAACGCTTGATGGTCGCGCTTGATCTTCGCTCGCTCGTACGGCCCAAAAAGTACCGGTCGTACAAGGGCGTCGTCGGCACCATCGCGCCTAACCTGCTGGAGCGAAACTTCCTGGCGCAGCGCCCGAATCAGAAGTGGGTGACCGATGTGACCGAGTTTAAAGTGGCTCAGAAAAAGGTCTATCTCTCTCCCGTGATGGACTTGTACAACGCCGAAATCGTGGCATACGAAGTGGCCAGCAGGCCCTGCCTCGGGCTGGTTACCAACATGCTGGACAAGGCCTTCGATCGCCTGGGAAACAAGCCGAAGCTGGTGCTTCACTCGGATCAAGGCTGGCACTACCAGCACTCCCAGTACCGCCACAAGCTGGCAGAGCGAGGACTGAACCAGAGCATGTCACGCAAAGGAAACTGCCTGGACAATGCGGCAATGGAGAGCTTTTTTGGTACGCTTAAGTCCGAGTTTTTCTACCTGAACCGTTTCGAGAGCGTTGAAGAACTGAAAGCCGGTCTGGACGAGTACATCCACTACTACAACCATGACCGTATCAAGCTAAAGCTCAATGGCATGAGCCCTGTGAAATACAGGGCCCATGCTGCTGAGGCTGCTAGCTGAAGCTGTCCAACTTTTCGGGGGCAGTCCA
>NZ_JAFBKA010000175.1:0-200 GCF_022760795.1 Pseudomonas sp. BP01 | reverse complement strand
ACCCCGGAGCGTAGCGCAGGGGCCGGATGATGGGAGCGGACGGCTTTGGTTACTTTGGCCAAGACCAAAGTACCCCGCCGGAAGGGCGGAAAGGTGACTCAGCGCCACCTGCGCGAACGAATGTCTACACTTGTATCAAGGCGCACATCGTAAAAGCCAAGAAGCTTAAGTGGTGGTTTTGATATGTCGAAAACTCCATT
>NZ_JAFBKA010000174.1:0-201 GCF_022760795.1 Pseudomonas sp. BP01 | reverse complement strand
TCAACTTGGCCACGACTTCGTCGGTGGTGTCGGTGACATCCACTTTCGCAGCGCCGCCCAACTCCAGGTTTTCAAAGGTGGCGCCGGTAGCGTCTACCGCCGATTTAATGCCAACGCTGATTTCACCAGCGTCGTTGTAAACGTCGTCGCCCTGCGCATCGTGGGTGTACGGCGCGCTGGTTTCCCCGGCCTTGATGGTGA
>NZ_JAFBKA010000173.1:0-205 GCF_022760795.1 Pseudomonas sp. BP01 | reverse complement strand
GTGCCATCGGCATTGGCGATGGCGCTGCCGATCAGGGTGCCGTTGGCGTCATGCACCTCCACGCGAGTACCGGCAGGCGCGGAACCGGTGAGGGTGGTGCCGTCGGCATCGATGGCCAGGTTGCTCGGGCTGTCTGGCGCGGTGGTCAGCGGTACGTCGTACTCCACTGCCACGGAAGCGTTGCCGCTCGGGTCGGTCTGCACCA
>NZ_JAFBKA010000172.1:0-205 GCF_022760795.1 Pseudomonas sp. BP01 | reverse complement strand
CCTTCGGTGACCGACGGGGTCGCGGTCAGTTTCGCCACGACTTCGTCGGTGGTGTCGGTGACGTTGACCTTCGCCGCGTCGCCCAGCTGCAGGTTCTCGAAGGTACGGCCACCGATGTCGGCTGCCGACTTGATACCCAGGCTGATTTCACCGGAGTCTCTGTAGACGTCGTCGCCTTGGGCAGCGTGCTCGTAGGGCGCGCTGG
>NZ_JAFBKA010000171.1:0-209 GCF_022760795.1 Pseudomonas sp. BP01 | reverse complement strand
GTGTAAGCGCTGTGAGGCGTTGAGCTAACCAATACTAATTGCCCGTGAGGCTTGACCATATAACACCCAAGCAATTTGCTGACGCAGATTGCGGTGGTGAAGATGACACGAACCGAAAGTTCGCAACAAACCACAAATATCGCATATCCGAATTCGCTGGGCTGTCCATCTGGGCATTCTGGCTACAGAATTTCTTGACGACCATAGAG
>NZ_JAFBKA010000170.1:0-212 GCF_022760795.1 Pseudomonas sp. BP01 | reverse complement strand
CAACAACCGTCGTACCATCGGTCAGCTTGAAGTACAGCTCCGAATGGTTGTTGATCGGCAGGCCGTCTTTGTTGGTCAGCGTGATGGTGTAGGTGATCTCGCCGCCTTCGGTGACCGAAGGGGTCGCAGTCAACTTGGCCACGACTTCGTCGATGGTGTCGGTGACATCCACTTTCGCAGCGCCGCCCAACTCCAGGTTTTCGAAGGTGGCG